>JAAYUP010000206.1 GCA_012517635.1 Candidatus Atribacter alterifermentans | reverse complement strand
GTATTGAATAGCATCTTTTATGCTGAGAATAGCAAAAACCAATAGAACTGAAGCCATAATTCCATAGACAATTCGAGAAAAAACGTGGTAAACGGCTAAAGTCTGCCAAATATGAAACAAGCCAAATCCAAGAAGAAGATAGGTTATGAAGACGGTTATGCTGTAGGTTACTCCAATTTCGAGGATCCTCCTCCGGTTATGACCGAGGACCATGAGGAGATTTACCATGAAAATGATGGTTGCAAAAGCACAGGGGTTGAGACCATCCAAAACCCCTGCGCCAGCTACTACCCAAGGTGTAAAACCCTTAAAACGTTGAAATACGATATCTTCACTAGCACTAATATCACTGGTTACTTTTTTTTTATCGGTTTCAGAAAATGAAATGGTTTTTTGTATGAGATCTTCAATTTTTGAGTTTATATTTTCATTTTCTTCCGCAGTAACATATCCGGCTTCCGAGAACAGCTCAACAGAAGTTGTATTTTCCACTTGCCATTGTTCTTCTAAAAAAACCAATTTTTCATAGTTTTCGGAAAAAATATAATCGAGATATACAACTTTAACTCGATCTTGATATTTTTCAAAAACTGGAGGCGTTACTTCATTTTTAAGTTTTCGGCAGGAAGGGCATCTTGATGAATAAAAGAAAAGAATGACTGGTTTTTCAGGAACACTCACAACTTGTGAATAATTTGTTGTTATTTTTTCTCTTTCTATCATCTCAATAGGAATCGATTCAAAAACCTCCAACTTTTCTTGAATGATGGGTAAATTTTTTTCAGTTCCAATGACAAAGATTTTTTCTGGAGCTAATTTTTGAATGGCTTGAATCGACTCATCGTCAAGGAAAATGCTTCCATCTCCAACAAAATTAAGGAAAACCACCGAATGATAGTTTTGAGTGAAAATTGAATAAGGCGGGAAAACTGGATACTGTGATTCATCTAGAAGGTCAGTAACTGCCACCAATTTTCCATTTTCTTCCATTTTTCTAAGAATATCTTGATGGTTTTGAATATCCTCTTTGGAGGGAAGGATGATAACTGTTGATGATTCTGGTTGCCATTTTTCCCAATTTTCCACTTCAGCCTGGGTTTGACCGAGGTCAATATAAGCTTTGATATTCACTTCATCTTTTGGGGTTGGGAGAATTCCATTTCCAAAAAATTGAATATCGTAAGCTAACAGTGAAGAAGAAAAAACAACGATTAATGCAAGAACGTATAAAACGGATAGGTATATTCTTTTCAACCAATAACATCCCCTTCAATTTTTAATTATATACCAATTATCCTTTTTGATTATGATATTCATTTTCATTTTACGAATGGAAGTCATAATTGGAGACAGGCACAAACGATTTTTTCTATAGCTTTATTAGAGTATAAGTTCAAAATGAAATTATCCATATTTTTATATTTTATCTTTTTCATTGAAGATTTTTTCTTCTTTAAAAACCCAAAACTTATTACCGATAAAATTGATTAAAACTGAAAAAAAGGTTGCCCCAACCTTACTCAAGAGGATTCCAATTTGATATTTTTCATGAAAGAGAGTTAAGAAGAAAAGCGATACTCCCAGAGAAATGAGATTAATCGTTAAAAATTTGAACATTTCAATTAGATTGAAACGACGACCAGCTTGAAAAGTCCAGGATTTATTAAAATAATAGCTATTTAAAACCGCACAAGAATAGGATATTATTTGTGATATTCGATAATATTGCTCTCCAAGAAGATAATTGAGAAAAGTAAAAATTCCGAAATCAACTGCGGTATTTAGAATGCCAACTAAACCGAATTTGACAAATTGAAATAGATTCTTAGTAAGAGAAAAATTATTCATTGGAAGAGGATTTTTCATCAAAGCCTTGGGATTTATGAATGACGTATAAGGGGCGGTTTTTGGTTTCATCGTAGATTCTTCCAATATATTCTCCTAATAGTCCAAGCATAATGAGAACGACTCCATTAAAAAAGAGACTAATAGCCATCAGAGAAGCCCAACCGGGTACCGTTTTTTGGGTAAAGACTTTTTCAAAAATGACTATCAAGAGGTAAATGAAGCTCATTCCTGACAGAATAAATCCTAAATAGGTGGCAATTTTTAAGGGTTTGTAAGAAAAAGCCGTGATAGCATCCCATGCTAAACGAAGGAGTTTTTTTAAGTTATATTTGGTTTCCCCAGCCCAACGCTCTTCCCGAACAAATTCTATAGCAGTTTGTCGAAATCCCACCCAACTTATAATACCTCTCATGTAACGATTCTTTTCTCGGATATTTTTTAAGGTATCTACAACCTTTCGATCAATAAGTCGAAAGTCTCCCACATCAGCAGGCATATTGATTTCGGTCATTCGCTGTAGAAAACGGTAAAAAAGAGCAGAAGTCATTTTTTTAAAAGCAGACTCACCCTTGCGTTGTTTTCTTTTTCCATAAACAACTTCAAAACCCTCTTTCCATTTTTCAATCATGGCTGGTATTAATTCTGGTGGATCTTGCAAGTCGGCATCGATGATGACAATGCCTTGCCCTGATGCATAGTCTAATCCGGCGGTTGTTGCGGCTTCATGTCCAAAATTTCTGGCAAAGTGAATTACTTTTAAATTGGGGTCCTTATGATGAATTTCATCAAGGATTTCACCAGTTCGATCAGAACTTCCATCGTTAATAAAAATAAGTTCATAAGGCTTTCCAATGCCATCCATTACTTTTTTTAATCGTTTATAGGTTTCGGCAATTACCGGTTCCTCATTAAAAGCCGGTATAACTACTGAATATTGTATAGTTTTCATGAAATCTATCCTCAATATCAATTTTTTTATATATAAAATATCCAGCTTGGGATCCAGCGTAAAAATCTTGCGACATAAGCTCGATCGACGATCATACCTGAGATAACTGGATAAAACATCACAAATAGGACGGCAACAATAATTAAGTAAATAAAAATAAAATACTTAGAACCATGATATTTTTCTAAAAATTCTCGGATAAGATATACAATTGAAAAAATAACGAAAGGTACACTGGCAAAATAATGATAGATAAAGGTGAGGCGAGGGATAATTGCCCAGGGAAGATATTGGGAAAAGAAACCGGCTAAAATAAAAAAGAGAGTAGTGTCTCTCTTTTTAAGCCAAATTATAAAACAACCAATCAGGGCAAGAGTTCCCGGCCACCAGATAGCTGGATTTCCCATCGATGAGATACAGGCAATTTTTCCTTCAGGAAGTCCTTGGCCTTGATACATCCAAATAGGACGGATAAGCAATGGCCATTGCCACCAAGGGGAAGAATAACCATGAGTTGCCTTTAGATTGCGATGGTAATTATACATATTGATTTGATATTGAACGAGGTCATGAATACTGTGTCCACGATTGGGAACTAAAAGGAGAGGGATAAAAGATAAAGCGTAAACGGTTAAAGGGATAACAATAAAAAAGAATAAACACCAGAGAATAATCCTTTTGGTATAGTGGGGGAAAACCATGATGGAAGGGGGAGAAGTGAAGGAAGGCTCGGAATATTTGATATTTTGTGTTTCTTTTTTAATTTTTAAATGGACACGATAATTACGAAGAAGAGTGGTAAAAAAAATAAAAGCTAAACCACCACCAGAGAAGATACCATTCAGTTTGCTGGCTGATGCACATCCATAAAAAAGTCCTGATAGAAAAAGTGGGATCAGTAGTTTTTTTAAGGGGTATTCATAAAAACTTCTTTGGTAAAAGAGAAACATACAATAATAGGAACAGAGAATAAAAAAGACCATATAGACTTCGATGGTAGCAATTCGAGAATGAGAAAAATGCATAAAATCAAAAGTAAGAAGAAAAGCACCAATGAAGGCATAAAAAGGTTTTTTAAATAACTGTAATCCAAAATAATAAATGAGAGGGATCATAGCAATGCCAAAAAGAGTCCCGACTATTCTCCACCCAAAAGGATTCATCCCAAAAATTGCTATACCAATGGATAGAAGAATTTTCGCAAAAAAAGGCTGAACCGAATCGTAAGGTTCCATTCGATGGAGGTGCTCATAAGCAGTGCGAGCAAAATAGATTTCATCGAAATACATTCCATTTAAAAAGCTTGGTAATTCAGGTATGGTGTTTGATTCATCAGCAATTCTTTTTGCATTGCCTTCCAAAAGAGCTGGGGTCGCACTTTGTATAATATTTTGAATTGGAATAATTTCTTTTCCATCAGGACCAAGGAATCCGATTTCATACATTCTTCCTCCTGGTTGTAAAACGGTTATTCGAATAAAACGTCCCTCTCCATCAAGAACGGCATCTTTCCAGACATAGATATCGAAAATACCGTGAAATTTGAGGTTCAGTTTTTCTTGCCAGGATTGATTATCATTAGAGAGTTCAAAAAGATATTGACCATCACCAATGCCACCAAAATAACGAATTGAGTGGAATTTTTTTATTTCTCCAAAATCGATTATTATTGTTTCTCCAGCCTGTAAAGGGCGCCAAAAGGTTTCGGGAGCAACCCGAGAACCCAATTGATAAAGAGCAATTATTGAATACCCAATAGTCATGATGATCAGGAGAATAGTGAATAACTTATATGAATTCCGAGATCCCATGGTTATTCCTTCACCTCTTTGATAATAACCTTTAACATTATAGCCATTTCTCTTTGGCCAGTCCATGAAGATGTTTCCGGTAAAGGTTATTGAAAATATCAGATTATTTCTAATTTTTATTAATTATTGATGAAAAACAAATTAATCTTATAAATTTTGCATGGAACACCCCCTAAAATACAGGCAATAAGGGGTGTTCCCTTTCATTTCGAGAAATGGTTTTTAATCAAAATAATAGATGTATTCCAATCGGGGTATTTCCGGTGGATACTGAGAAGAGAAAAATCCCTGAGTCCAATTTGGCGGCGGTGGATTACTTCCTGCTTTCAGCATGGCTTGCCATTTCTCATCAGTTAACCGATCATCAGCGGGGTGGAGGAATTCAAAGTAAGAAAAAGTTGCTCCACGGGTCAGCTTTAAATAGCCATCAACTTCGGTGACCACATAAATTTCATAAACTGGTCCTACTCCGACTTCAAGAGCTAAATTTTTCTCAATTTTTTGGCCATTCTCATCAACTTCAATTTGAGCGGTATGAATATCGGCGATGACTGCAACATTTTTGTCAGTATCACTTTGTATTTCAAACCAGTTGCTGATACTTTCATCATCAGTCATAACCGAAATAGTGAGATTTTCCAGCAAGGCACCAAAAGTATAGAGTTTTTCGTGTTCTTGGGTTGTAATAGGCTGATTCGTGACTTCTTTTAAGGAGACTTGGTAAAGAAAATCAACCAAATCAATAAATTTTTCGAATTTTTCTTGCATCGGTTTGGTTATCAAATCTCTTTGTTGTAATCCATCACGACTATGGGTCAGGAGTTCAAGCATTCGACTAAAAAACTCAGGGTTGGCTTCAACTTGGCATTTGGGTGGATCGGGAATCCATTCTTCCCAACCTCCTTTTTCGGCACCCGAAGGACTTCCATAAAGTATGACATCATGCCTGAGCTGTGACCAACTGGCCAGCGAAGTGATTAAGCTTTTCTTTTCCCAAGCTTGGTTTCTCATATAAAAGGGATAATCATATCCACTTTTGAGTTGAAGAAGTGATTTGAGGCAATACAACCAATTGTAGTAGAGATTGGTTTTCCAG
>JAAYUP010000205.1 GCA_012517635.1 Candidatus Atribacter alterifermentans | reverse complement strand
TGATTTTGGGTATTGGTGTAAGTGTACCTGGTCCAGTGGAAGCTGAGACCTATACCATCCTTGCTCATCCAACATTTTTAAATCATAAATCTTTGGATCTTCGTTCTTATCTCAAAGAATATGATCTCCCTATCTTTATGGCCAACAATGCTGACGCAGCTTGTCTCCATGAAACATGGAATGGAGTTGCGAAAGAAATACCCGACATGGTTTATTTTATGGCTGGAGAGGGGGTTGGTGCCGGCATCTTAATCGATGGAAAGCTCTATGGAGGTAAAAATAAAAAAGCTGGCGAAATTGGTCACACGAGCGTCAATATTTTTGGACCACGATGTGTTTGTGGAAATCAAGGTTGTTTAGAAATGTATTGTAACACGGAAAAAATTTTAGAAAAAGCTCGTGAAGCTGCTTGGTTTGGTGAAAGTCAGTTCCTTCACCATCTGCTTACTGAAAAACGAGTCGAACTTAAATTTCACCACATTATCGAGGGAGCTCAAAAAAACGATATAACCTGTCAGAGTATCTTAAAACAACTCGGTCAATATATTAGTGTTGGAATTATTAATATTCTCAATATTTTTGATCCTGAAGTCGTTGTCATCGGCGGAGAAGCTGCATTAGCAAAAGAATTTATAGAAGAACCAATAAGGCGGGGAATTGAAGAACGTTTTTTGTACCGCGATTACATAACCCCTCATGTTCATTATTCCCAATGGGGGGATGACATTCGCTTATTGGGAGCTGCCTCGGTCGTCCTTGACCATTTTATGGCTGGTGAGCTGGGGAGATTTTGATATCTTTGAAGCCTTCTTGGAAAAACCGCTTACTCGCTCTGTTCCTGTTCGGTATTGCTTTGGTTGGAATAATGGTTTTTTTTCGTTTTCATACTAAGGCAATTGGGTCATATCGATTAGTTATTAAAAATTTTAAAAACCAGCAAGAGGTTTTGGTAAACGATGAAACCAACAGCGTTCTTATGATTGAGGGACCATTAGGGATGACTGAAGTACACATTCATCAGGGAAAGGTCTGGGTATCTCATTCTCCTTGCCCCGATAAATTATGTATTCATATGGGAAAAATACCTGACAATGGAGGGTTTATTGCTTGCCTTCCCAATCGTGTTATCATTCGGGCAATATTACCAGATGAGTAAATGAGTGACACTTTTCTAAATTTATGATTCTGAAAATATAGCGAGAAGTGAGCAGAAAAAATTTCACCCTCATCCATATTTTCTCCTATTTTCTATCTTGTAAAAACCATCAAACAAATTCCCTCATTGAGGAGGGTTAGGGGGTGTGCCTTTCATCCGCCATCCTAAGCCTTCGCTTTTTGAGGGCGTGAGGATCTCATCTTTTTATATTTTCTTCTTCATAAAAACTTTAAAGGATGAGATTCTCACGTCGTCCGGCAAAAGACGCCAGACTCTTCAGAATGATAAAATGGGTTTATGAGATTGCCACGTCATCCAACCAAAGAACGGTTTGGACTCCTCGCAATAATGGACTGAGATAGCTATTTTCTTCCTCATCTGGTACTAAAAATTTGGCTAAAGGGAAATTAATGGAGAAGCGTATTCCATTCAATAGAAAGAAATCAATCCTCCTCACCAATTTATAATTTTAGATGGATTTCCATTTAGAAAGTTTTTAACTAAACACATAAGAGAATCAATCCTTCCTTTAATCCTGCACTTGTAAAATGAGTCACTCATTTATATAATGTTTTCGGAGGTTGTGAAGCTGATTGCGTTTGGAGAGGTGGCTGAGTGGACGAAAGCGCTCGCCTGGAGAGCGAGTAGGCAGGTGTAGAACTTGTCTCGTGGGTTCAAATCCCACCCTCTCCGCCAGATGTGCCTCTAATCGTGCTAGATGGGGAGTTAGCGGTGCCCT
>JAAYUP010000204.1 GCA_012517635.1 Candidatus Atribacter alterifermentans | reverse complement strand
GTGGAAAACGAATATCAGCTTAACCAAAAACTATGCGGATTTTATCCACAACTCACCAATTCAAATTCATTGGCAAAAAGTAAAAAGCCACTCTGGCGATCTATGGAACCAGCGTGCTGATGAATTAGCAACAAAGGGAGCTAATAGTAATTATTGTATGTCTTTGTGAGGAGCACAGCAATATGGCAATCTTTTTTCTAAAAACCGTGAATCGTGAAATGTGAACCGTGAACCACTACTCCCGTTATCACCTACTTAAATTTTTTCCTCGCCCCTGGAGGGAGAGGTGTAGGTGAGGGGGAAGGCATTTTCACCCTTATCTGGTGCTGCGAAAGCAGCATGAGGGTCTATCCTTCATTTAGTCAATAATTCAGTTTTTAATAAAAATTAAAAGGTTCCTATCCGATGAACGCAAGTTGGTGTCGCAAAATAAAGTTCATGGATTATAACTGACAAGGTCCACAAGTTGGAGCTGGAGTTGGACTGCATGGAGTGCAAGGATTACAGGTTGGAGTCGGAGTTGGACAAGTGTTACAGGTTGGAGTCGGACTGCATGGAGTGCAAGGATTACAACAGGTTGTACAGGTTGGAGTTGGGGAACAAGAAGTACATGGATCACAGCTTGTACAAGCCGGAGTAGGAGTTGGTGAAGGCTTTGGTGTTACGGTTGGGGTTGGTGTTGAGCTGCCCGAATCACTGCTGAGAGCCTTCCATAAGCAACCAGACATTGTAAGTGTAAGCAATAATACTGAAACGACCAGAACTATCAAATAAATCCTTTTCATTCAGATAACCTCCTATGCTATGAAACCATTGCTATCATATCACTTTTAAAGTAATATTACAATGAGAATCAAATTTCATTTTTTTTATCACGAAAGAGTATTGTATCGACCAATACCATAACACAAATAAAGCTTGAGTCGATAGACCTTAAAATTTTTTTAGTAGCTAAAAAATAAATAAGTGATTTGAGAGAAGTGATTCTATTCTGAAAACCGTGAACGGTGAACCGTGAACAGTTTAAAAACCACCCTTATCCTCACCTTCTCCCATCAAGGGAGAAGGAACCAAAATCTCGCACCCCCTCACCCCCTCGCACCCTCTCCCCCTCAGCGTTTTACGCTAATACTCCCCCTCGCCCCCTTAGCCTTTATCGCGCCCGATTCATGTAGCGACATGCCATGGCATGTCGAATCTTGGGTTTTCATCCTCAGCTGGTGCCACAAAGCAACAAAAAGACTTATTTTAACCTGTAATGAATAGATAAAAATGGTTTTTTGTTTCAAAAGTATAAAATATGCTAATATGTCAATAAAATACTTTTCAAAAGGAGATTAAATATCATGAAAAGAAATATGAATGTGTGTTTTTTGGTAAGTCTATTCTTATTGTTTTTTGTTTTCTCCGGATTAGTTTATGCTCTTGATACAGTCGAAATAGACTATGGTGATCAGAATACCATTGAAGGTTACGCTCAAACCATGTTTGACCAAGGATACAACCTTTACCAAGCCGGTCGGTATGGTGACGCAATTCAATTTTTCATTGATGCAACTTCAGCTAAACCGGATTTTGTCAAGGCATGGTATTGGTTAGCTCGAACCTATCAGGAAAATAACATGGTTGATGAAGCCATTTGGGCTTGGAGGAAGGTTATTCAATTTGATCCAAGCAATACCCAAGCTCAATATTTCCTTAAAAAATTGCAAAATTGGAAATTATACGGAAAAGAAGCCTGGGAAATCTATGAACAAGCCCAAAACGCCTATCTTCAAAATCAATATATTCCCGCCATTCAACTTTTCGAAGCTGCAATACGAGAAAATCCCAATTTAGAGGTCGCTTATTATTGGCTTGGGATAAGTCAATTGAAAAATGGCGATTACGCTGCTGCAGTGAACAGTTTAGAAAAATATCTGACCTTACAACCCCAAGATAAAAATGCCCAGTATTGGCTTAACCAAGCTAAAAAGGGTAAGAAATAAAAAGGAGGCATAAATGAAAAAATCTCTATTTATATTGATTTTTATTTTAATATTTTATGCTACTGTAGGATTCTGGGGAAAAAACGTTTTTGGACAGGACATCAATACTCTCGATAAAATATTGAGCAATACAAAATCACTTTCCTTTAATGATTATACTATAGAGAAAATTCCTGGTCCCCAAGATGAACAATGGAGTGCGGTATTGAAAAAAAACAATGACGAAATTATGCGTTTTGAAAACGGTTATCTTGAAAATATGACCATATTTGGTCTTTACCCATTTATCGTTAATCGGGATAAACAATTAGTTGTAGAGCAATTTTCTGGTGGTGCCCATTGTTGCTGGAGTGATTGGATTATTGAACTTACATCTCCAATATCCATTCTCTATGATAGTCAAAAATATCCTGTTGGATATGGTATGGTTATAGAAGACATTAATAAGGATGGGAATTCAGAGTTTATCCAAGCATTGT
>JAAYUP010000203.1 GCA_012517635.1 Candidatus Atribacter alterifermentans | reverse complement strand
GCGTTTAGAGCAAAAAGGCGGTGGAGGGTGGAGAGTTGAGGGTTGAGGGGGGATTGACAGCTGACAGTTGATATTACATTTATCAACTCTAAACACTTAACCCTAAACCCTAAACAGCTTTAACAAATGAGCGTTGAGAGCTGAAAGGCGGTGGAGGGTGTATTTCATCTGTCACCCTAAGCGGTGTTTTCCCGCGTGAGGATCTCATCTAACACCACACCCGTCATCCTAAGCCCTCGTTTTTCGAGGGTGTGAGGATCTTATTTTTTTTGATTCTTTTTTATAAAAACTTAAAAGGGTGAGATTCTCACGTCGTCCAATAAAAAGCTGATTAGATTCCTCGTAATGATGGCTTTTGGGAAGTAAACATTTTATATAATAACTGAAATTTATTATGTATTGGAGTTGTAGCTATGAAGAATGAATATACTGCTATTATAAAAAAAGAAGATGATTGGTGGGTAGGATGGATTGAGGAAGTTCCTGGGGTGAATTGTCAGGAAAAAACTTACAAGGAGTTAAAGGAGACTTTAGAAATTACCCTGAGGGAGGCTCTGGAATTTAATCGACAGGATGCCATAACAGCTGCTGGCAATGATTATAGTGAAGAAAAAATAGCTATATGAAAAGAAGTGAGTTTCTCAAATATCTCCGAAGTCAGGGATGTTTTCTTTTAAGAGAAGGGAGGAATCATTCATGGTGGCATAATCCTTCTTTGAATAAGCGTTCCTCTGTTCCAAGACACTCCGAAATTAAGGATATTTTGGTAAAAAAATATGCAAAGACCTTGGTATAGAGCCGATTAAATAGTCTCCAAAGAAATTTGATCAAAGCTTCAAAAAACGAAACCTTGGAACATCATTTTTCACTACTTATTTTTTATCCGGTTCACGGTTCACTTCTCACGACTCACTGATTTTGCTCAATGAGATTGCCACGCCCTTAGATACTGAGGGGGAGTATTTTCATCCTTATCTGGTGCCACGAAAGTGGCATGAGGGTCTATGCTGAAAATCCACGGGCATGATCAATCAAGCCCCTACAAAAAATTTAAAAATGGGAAGCGCAATTTAGTGCCAACAACTACTGGATGAACCAATTAGATTTCTGTATTTTTTTAAATAAGGTATAATAGTAAAAGTTATTTCTAAAGCAACATGGAGCCGTAATGGTGCAAAATAATACATTTGTTTTTACTGGTGTCATTATAAAAGAAAATAATGTGTTTAGTTCGATTTGTATCGAAATTGATGTCGCTTCTGAAGGATTGACCCCAGAAGAAGCCAAATCGAACCTCATAGAAGCGGTATCTCTCTATCTCGAATCAGTCATTGAGAATGGTCTACCGGTTTTTCGACCAGTTCCTAAAAATGAAAGTCCTCTCGTAAAAAGTCCGGATCAAGTGATCGAAGTCTTTGATATCAAAATATCACTTGATATAAAGGTTCATGCCTGAATTTCTGGCTCTACGTCCCCAACAACTCATTCGAGCTCTTAAGAAAGCCGGCTTTAGCATTGAAAGAACCAAAGGAAGCCATATTCAGATGAAAAGAGGAAATCTTCTTGTGACCATCCCCTACCATAATCGAGATCTTTCACGAAGTACACTTCAATCAATCCTTCGTCAATCCCGATTATCAATCGAAGAGCTAAAGACTCTTTTGTAAGCCCAATTTATTCTAATTTGGAATTTTGGGGTTTATCCTGTAAATACCGTGAACCGTGAAGTGTGAACCGTGAGCCGTTTAAAAACCACCCTCATCCTCACCTTCTCGGTATGGTCTGGACACATAGGTAACAGAAAGTTCCAGACACATAGGTAACACTTTGTATAATACTGGCATAAGGAGGAATGCCATATGCCATGGATGGAGGTAAACAAAGTGGACCTCAGACGAGAATT
>JAAYUP010000202.1 GCA_012517635.1 Candidatus Atribacter alterifermentans | reverse complement strand
TTCATTTGGAGAATTGGGTAGTTATACGCAGACAATTGATTTAAATTATAACAAATTCAGTATTTTCGGTTCAGTCTGTGAACCTTATGAAACCATGTGGCGTATTCGGGGAACCGAAGGATTGTTGATGGATCTTGCCCTATATCCGCAAAAAGTGAAAGATTTTGCGAATCGTTGCACCGATTTTATGCTCGGTATCGCCGAACGTCAAATTGAATTAGCCCATCCTCAAGGAATGTTTATTTGGGGTGATGTTGCTTATGATAAAGGCATGTTTTTTTCTCCTTCTCTGTGGGAAGAGATATTTTTCCCCTGTGTTCAAAAATTATGCGATTTTATCCACTCTTATGGAATGATAACGGTATATCATGGGTGTGGAAGAAGTCTGGCAATTTTTGAAGATTTGATTGAAGCCGGAGTTGATGTTTATAATCCTTTAGAAGCGAAGGCAGGAATGGATCCTGTCGAACTGAAGCAGAAATATGGAGATAGGATTGCTTTTTATGGAGGGTTGGATACTCGTTTACTTGGGGAGGGCAATTGGGTGGATATTGAGAAGGAAGTTCTTTATAAATTAAATGCGGCCAAAGGTGGAGGATATTTGCCAGCCTCAGATCATTCAGTAGCAGGAAACGTGAACCCCCGATGGTATGATCGAATGATTACCTTGCTCAAACAAAAAGGAACTTATCCCATTAAATAATAATGAGTGAAGAACAGATAAGTAGACTGTAAAATTGCTATAATCCTTAAAATGAAAGAATGTTTTAATTTGTTAAAGATTCTATTGGAATGTTGTGGTGATTTCATTGTCGACTATATACGATATAGCCAAAAGAGCAGGAGTTTCTCCGGCAACGGTTTCTCGGGCGCTAAATAATCAAAATTTAGTGAAAGAAGAAACCCGAAAAAAGATTCATAAAATTGCCGAAGAGATGAATTATTCTCCCAATTTTTTAGCCAGAAGCCTGGTTAAAAAACAAACAAACACTATAGCTCTTATCATTTCTGATATCACGAATCCTTTTTTTACTACTGTGGCGCGGGGAGTTGAAGATACTGCTTCTCAGAAAGGTTTTAATACAATATTTTGTAATACTGATGAAAATATTGAAAAAGAAAAGCAATATGTCAATCTGATGCTCCAGCGACGAGTAGATGGGATTATCATTGCCAGCTGTGGTTCAGGAAATAATTTGGGTGATATTAGAAATCGCAATTTCCCTTTGGTTCTTGTTGATCGTGCCTTTCCTGGAAATAATGATGGGTGGGATAGTGTTGTTGGAGATAGCGAGGAAGGCGCTTTTCTTTTAACCAAACATCTTATTGAAGTTCATCATCACCAAAAAATAGCAATTATTTCAGGGCCACCGGTTTTATCAACGAGCCAAGATCGGGTAAGGGGATATCTTCGAGCTCTTCGAGATTATAATATTAAAGAAAATCCCGAATGGATTATTTTAGGTGAATTTAAAGAGAACTTCGGCTATCAATTAGCCTTAAAATTTTTTCAAAACTCTAGTAACAAACCAACTGCGATCTTTGCCGGTAATAATTTTATTGCTATTGGAATTATTCGTGCTGCACGAGAGATGGATATTGAAATTCCTAGAGATTTGGCTTTAGTTACTTTTGACGATCTTGAGATGGCTTCCTATACCTGTCCTTTTCTAACAGTTGCTAAACAACCGGCTTACACCATGGGAAGTATGGCTACAGAATTCCTGCTTCAAAGAATTTCTGGAGAAAAGATAAGAGAAAAAAGGATAGTAGTTTTAAAACCAGAAATTATCATTCGAAAATCATGTGGTTGTAGCCAATAAACCCCCTTTTTAGAATAAATCTTATTCCTAAAAAGCAAAGATTCGTGTTAAAAATTGGGGGTTGGATCATTACAATGATGGTTGGTTCAATTTGTTTTGGAGCTTCATTAAAAGAACCCGAATTTTTCCCATACCAGGGATATGATCAATTTTGGCTTTTTCTTCATCAAGCATAAACTGTCGGCAGCGATCCGGTGGGGTAAAAGAATCAGGGATCGAAAGACCGGTATAAAGACTATCCCATCCCATATCATGGAGTCGCTTTGCTATTGAAGGATCACAAAAGGCATCAATACTTTGTAATTCTTTAATAACCTTACATTTACCTCGAGAATTTTCAAACATCCACCTTTGATTTCCGCTCACTTCATAGTTTTGGCAATAACGACAACAATCAAAACGTAATCCACACCGTGGGCATAACATTGGCCTCTTAGTGGTCGTTATATTTTCTCCAGAAAGAAAACGAAGCGCTTGAGGGATTTCAATTTTACAGAAGGGACAAAAGAGTGAATCGGGTGCAGAAACTTTGGTGATATTGACTGATTCTTTTAGAATAGTTTGAATATCGTTCGATGGTAAATTTAAAGTTAATCTTCGAGACCAAAGAAATTTCGGGTAGTGGAAAAACCCAATAATGGCATTGATGAAGGCAGAAAAAAAAGAGGCTCCGTGATGGGAAGAATAAACAAAAGCTTTTCCAGCAAAAAAAATCGGGACACTCACCCAAAGAATTGGAATGAGTGGGAAGAAGAGAAAAGAAAAATTTAAAAAGGGGAAAGATTCACTGATTATTCCGACCACGATCCATCCAAAAAAAAACATAAATGCCAATACCAGGTCATACTTTTTTATTTTCAAAAAATTTGAGATGAGGTTCCTCAATAATGACTTTGGTATGCGATGGGATGGAATGGGTAAGCCAAACGTTCCCTCCAACAATGCTCCCTTCTCCAATCGTTGTCTCACCACCGAGAATGGTGGCTCCCGCATAAACGGTTGCATTGTTTTCTATACTTGGATGTCTTTTGGTGCCGCGGATAATTTTACCTCGCTCATCTTTGGGGAAGGAGAGTGCTCCCAAAGTAACTCCTTGATAAATTTTAACCTGATCTCCAATAATAGTTGTTTCGCCGATAACTACCCCAGTGCCGTGATCAATAAAAAAACTTCTTCCAATTTTGGCACCAGGATGAATGTCGATGCCAGTAATACTATGAGCATATTCAGTCATCATCCGGGGAATAAGGGGTACTCCTTGTACCAATAATTCATGAGCCATCCTATAAATTGAGATAGCGACCACACCTGGATAGCTAAAAACAATTTCATCAGTATTTTTCGCGGCTGGATCACCATCAAAAGCTGCTTGGACATCATCCTCAAGCATTTCGCGGATCTGCGGGATTTTTTGAAAAAAAGAAAGAGTCTGATCGCAAGAAAGCTGAATGCATTCAGGTTTTGAAAGGGATTTGTTAGAGTAATCTTCTCCGTAGGCTTTGGCGATTTCTGATTGTAAATCATCGAAAAGGCGATCCAATTTCCCTCCGATGTAATATTCAACATTTAACCAATTTAAATTGGTTCGGCCAATATAGCCTGGGAAAAGAATTTCGCGTAATTCCTCAGTTATACGAATAACATTCATTCGTGAAGGGAATTGCTTTTTTTCAATGTTGGTTATTAAGTTGGTTTTTTTATAACTTTCGACAAAAGCTTTTGCCAAATCACCAATGGCAAACATTTTATCTTTTTTCTCAATCTCCATATTCACTCCTAAAAGCTGTTGATGACGGTCAGAACTTTATTCACTAAAGTTGCAGGAACAGGTGTATCAAGACACTTCGATTTTATCAAATTCCAAAGGTTTTTCTCAAATTCAAATTTTTCACAACACTTTCGGCAAATTTTTATATGATCTTCAAAATCTTTACGTTCTTGAGGGGTGAGAATCTCTCCGTCAAGGTAAAGATATAATTTTTCTACTGCTTCTTTGCAGTCCATTCTTCTTCTGTCCCCTTTTCAGAGCTATTTTTTAACGAGGAATATTCCCAGAGTAGTTTTTGTAAAATTTTTCTTCCGCGATGTAAACGTGACATAACGGTACCAATTGGTATATCCAGAATTTCAGCGGTTTCTTTATAAGAGAATCCTTCAACTAAATTTAAGATGACGACTGATTTAAAATCTATGGGAATAACATCGATTGCCTTTTGGATGTCTTCCTTTGTTAAGGTATTTAACAATGCTTGTTCAGGACTTATTCCTTCAAAAACTGGTTGAAATGCAGATTCTTCCTCCATTTCATCTAATGATGGAAGTTTATCGCGCTCTCGAACCCGATAATAGTTATTAATAAAAGTATTGGTGAGAATTTTAAAGATCCAGGCTCGAAAATTTGTTCCTTCTTCGAATCGATCGATTGCTGAAAAAGCTTTGGTGGTTGTTTCCTGAACTAAATCTTCAGCATCTTCTCGATTCCTGGTCATCCTTAAAGCGGTTCGAAATAAGGCACCTAATTCTGGCATTAAAAGCTCTTGAAAGAGCTTTTTCTGTTGATCTTTGGTTTTATCCATCAACATTATCCTACTTTCATGAGTCTTTTAAAAAATCAGCATTTTTTAAATTTTCCAAATCTTTATGGAATTCAATAACTTCATCGATGGTAATTTGACCTTTCGGTTTATCTTTTTTCTTTTTTCGAGTAATCCGAGCAACATCCTCCATTTTTTCCAAACTAAAAGTTGCTTCACCGAATTCTCTACAATAAGAACAGATATATCGAATATAAGCCGAACCTCGATAAGCAGGAATTTTATAAATCCCAATTTCGGTTATATCTTCAGTATTTATCGGAGTTTTGCAACTTTTACATCTTAAAGGAAGTTCTTGCATTTTTTCCTCCCGTAATTCAATTCATTTTTGGGTATTCTATCAAGTGATGATAAAGAGTACAAGTTTTTTAAAATGGTTGGTTCGTATTTAAATTTTTTACAAAATGACCTAAACTAAGTGAAAGTTGTCCTATTATTTTACATCTTTTTTAAAGAATTTGTTGGTGATAATGATAAAATGATTAAGTGTGTTTCAAAAAAAATCAAGGATATTTGATTATTACTTTATTGAGATATTGTTTTGGAAAGGGGTTTTTATAAATTGGATAGTTTAACTGTTTTTGAATTAGCACTCCAAAACAAAAATGATATGTATCAATTTTATCTTGAAAAGTCAAATCAACTCGTGAATTTATTGAGTAAAGAAGTTTTTAAAAAAATAAGAGAAGATGAATTTTTTCATTTACAGAGAATTCAAGAAGGACTTGATCAAGTCAAAAAAGGAGAAATATTTTCCAATGGTTCTCGAGAAGGTTTACGGAAATCTTCTCGAGAATGTTTTGATTCGATATTTTCTGACATTGTTCAAGATCAAACCCAATTTGCATCGAACTGGTTAAGTGATATTGAAATAATTGATCAGGCGATGGCATTAGAAACCGGTATTCACCGCTTTTTTGTTACTATTGAGAAAGAAGTTGATGATCAAAAAATGAAAGATTTTTTATCTTTTTTAGCCAGTGAAGAGTACCGTCATTTTAATTTTCTTTTTAATACCAGGGAGTATTTACAGGGTATTCAAGAACTCTTTCCTCAATGTTCGCAAGATTAAAAAAGAGGGGAATCAACGATTCTTCAATATGAGTTTATTGTGATTGGTGAGAAGAAAAAAATAAAGATGAAAACGACGGAGTTTTACTAAGAAGCTGAAGAATAAATCCAAAAAGGAGTATTTGAATTGGACTACTAATCAGTCTGGGAATGATAAGGACCTTCCAAGGAATACCAAAAATAAAATGAAGAAAAACTGGGATGAGAATAAATCCAACCAATATTTGAGTGAATGCAATAGTGCCCCAGATCAGAAACTTGGATAAATTTTTTTCATCTTGATATTGAGAAATGATTGAAAAGCTCATCATTCCTGGGATAAAACCGTAAAAAGCAGATGCTAAAGTGAAGTGAGGCATATAAGGGCCGATCGGGCTTAAGACGTAACCAATGATATCGACCATTGCACCAGTAAATGAACCATAAAATGGTCCAAAAAGAATTCCAGCTAAAATAATCGCTAAAGGCCCAACACCAATCCGTATTCCCTCAATTCCTCCGATTGGAATTCTAAGGCTGGCAAAACGAGTTAGGATAACTCCAATAGCTATAAAGAGACCGATTAGTACCATTTCTTTAGAGGAAATTTTAACTACCAATTTTTCAAATTCCTTTCGTATTTATTTTTTTTGGGTTTTTAAACATCTTTTACTTTAGTTCATTATAGCGATTCAGATTTCAAATAAGCAATATAGAATAAGGGATATTTTCAAAAAAGGATTCTTTTTTTGAAAGAAAGGACATCGATGAGCAAGGTTGCCCTGGTTGGTTATTCGAGTTATGAGGTATGTCAGGTCAAAACAGCTCTCCTAAGGGGTTTTTCTTATTTTGGTGGAATTAAAAGCGTCTTTCGAAACAAAAATCGGATACTCTTAAAACCAAATTTACTCACCGGAGAAAACATTGAAAAAGCAGTCACCACACATCCTTTCTTATTGCGTGGAATTGCTGAGATTCTCCTTGAAAATGACTTTATTTGTGGATATGGTGATTCACCCGGATTTGGTTCTCTTGAAACTGTTGCAAAAAAAGCCGGAATTTACACTCCATTAAAAAATCTCAAAATTGAAATGGCGGATTTTATCGGGAGCCAGGAAGTATCTTATCCAAAAGCATTGTATTGGAAAGAAAAAAGCCGAATTCCTCAACATAATTATAAGTATTGCATTCGTTGCTATTGTTGTCAGGAATTATGTCCACATGGTGCTATACAAATTAAACCATCGTCAATTGGGAAGTTATTAAAAAATAGGTCAAAATAGTATTGAAAAATGAGGAGGAACAACATCCAAATGATGCTTCAGGAAATAAAGAAAAAAGCCATTGCTGAATATTTTTGGATGAATCGACCTTGGGTTATTCTTACCGGCGCTGGTATCTCAACGGAGAGTGGAATTCCTGATTTTCGGAGTCCCCATACCGGGTTATGGAAGCAGTATGATCCGATGGAAATCCTTTCTACTGATGTTCTTTTCAATAAACCTGAATTATTTTATCAAATTGGGTTTTCTATTCTAATGAAATTCAAACATGCTCAGCCAAATCAAGCACATTGTATTTTAGCCAGTTGGGAAAGTCGAGGTTTAGTGAAAGCTATTATTACCCAAAATATTGATAGCCTCCATATCGATGCTGGCTCAAAAAAGGTATTGGAGATTCACGGCCACCTAAGGACAGCTCATTGTATGAAATGCCTCAGAACAGTTTCTATCGAGAAGCTTGAATCTTTAGTCAATGGTGGGCAAATACCTCCCCATTGTTCTTGTGGCGGGATTATTCGACCCGATGTCGTTTTGTTTGGTGATATGCTACCTTCCAGTTTTGAAGAGGCAATAAAAATGGTTCAAAATTCCCCTTTGTTGGTAATAGGTTCTAGTCTTCAAGTATCACCGGCGAATTTGATTCCTTCTCTGGCAAAAAAACTAATTATTGTCAATTTAGATGAAACCCCATTTGATAATAGAGCAGCTTTTGTGCTTCATGGGAAAGCAGGGATGCTCCTTAATTTTCTTGATGAAGAAGTAAAAAAAATAGCAGAAAGGGTTTAGGTGAAATCATTTTGAATGCGTTTTCGATTGTGGAGGTAAAGAGCTTTCAATACACCAGCAACAGGGATAGATACGATGACTCCTAACACTCCGAACAATTCACCTCCTACTAATAGGGCAAAAAGAACGGTTACTGGATGCAATCCAACTTCTTTGCCCATAAATTTGGGAGTGATGAAGATTCCTTCGATGAGATTAATACCTCCAAAAAGCAATGCTACAGCCAATACCAGCCAAATGGATTTTGTTCCAGCAAAAATCAAAGCCGGAATAGCTCCAACAATGGGACCAAGATAGGGGATAATGTCAAGAAGACCAGCAATGACACCGATTACTAAAGAAAACTCAATGTTCATCAGAAAAAGGCCTATCGTAGCACATACTCCAACAAATAGAGAAACTAATAATCGACCACGGATAAAGTTCCCAACTATTTTATCCGTCAAACGGATGAGGTTGACAAACTCTTTTCTCTTTTGGGAAGGAAATAAGTGGATTAAGGCGCGACGAATTTTCACTGCGTCAGTCATAAAGTAATAAAGAATAAATGGAGTTAGTACAAATCCCATAAAAATAATACTCATGATGAGCGAGAAAAGATTAACAATATTGCTTAAGATGGTGGCAAGATATGATTGTAAATTCGAGCTGAGATTGATCATAAATTCTTCAATGGCTTCTGATATGCCTAATGCTGGATATCGTTCATCAATAGTTTTAGCTAAGTCAATAATTTTTGAAGTGTACTCAGGGAGATGTGATGTGAGAGATCGAAACTGAGAAACGGCTTCTGGAATAACCAAAAAAAAGAGTAGAATAAAAAATATGAGGAGAGCTAAAAATATGATCAGTACCGAAGTCTTCCAAGAAAATCCGCGATTGTTTAAATACCGTGCTGCTGGGGTTAAGGCATAAGCTAAAATTCCTCCTAAAGCAAACGGGATAAGGATATTTCTGAGAATATAAACGATAACGAGGATAATTATTGCTATAAGTAAGCGATAAAGATTAACCAAAATTTTTTCCGAAGTCAAATTTGTCTTTTCCTTCCGAATTATTTGTGTATAATATTTTACGTGTTATTGAAAACAAATAAAAGAGGTATTTTAGGGAATTTAATATGTTAGAGAATCAAACAATAACAGCGATTGTACCAGCTTATAATGAAGAACCAAGGCTTTCAAAGGTATTAAAAGTATTAAAAAGCGTTCAATTTATTGATGAGATCCTGGTCATTGATGATGGTTCTCGGGATAAAACAGCTCAGGTCTCTTTGAATATGACTGTAGATGTATTAAGGCATAATAGAAACCGAGGAAAGGGCGCTGCGCTGGTGAGTGGAATTCGAAAAAAGAGTGAAAGTGATGTTTATTTATTTCTTGATGCTGACCTGATTCATCTAAACGAAAAGCATCTTTATGATCTGGTAAAACCTATTGTGAGTGATTCATCTGTGGTGATGACGATTGGGGTATTCAAAGGTGGGAGAGGTTCAACAGATTTAGCCCAGAAAGTTTGTCCAATTTTAAACGGTCAGCGAGCAGTTCGGGGGACGTGGGTGCGAAGCGTTAAAGATTTTTCTTGGTCTCGATTTGGCGTTGAAGTGTTTCTCACTCATTTTGCCCGTGATTTTGGTGGTCAGGTTGAAATGGTTCCACTTTGGGGAATTTCTCATTATCATAAAGAAGAAAAATATGGTCCTATCTTAGGTTTTTATCATCGTATGAAGATGTATATTGAAATTATTTACGCTTATTTGCTTTATGAAAGCAAAATAAAAATGAAAGATACGGTTGTTTCTGATAAATCTTCAGAAAAAAAGGATGAAAAATATGCGCGAGTGTAAAATTCAGCAAAATTCTTTGGCCTGTCCCTGTACTTATGAACCATGTCCTCGAAAAGGGATATGTTGTGAATGCATCCAATATCACTGGTCTCACCATGAACTTCCTGCTTGTTTTTTCCCA
>JAAYUP010000201.1 GCA_012517635.1 Candidatus Atribacter alterifermentans | reverse complement strand
CCCCACCGCTGGCAGCCATTCCAATGCAAATCGTTGAAATATCTGATTTAAGATACTGCATCGTATCATAAATAGCTAACGTTGAAGAGACTGACCCACCAGGGCTATTAATGTAAAGGTTAATATCTTTCTCAGAACTTTGTGCATCGAGAAACAATAACTGGGCAATGATCAGATTCGCAACCACGTCGTCGATCTCGGTACCAAGAAAAATGATTCGATCAATTAACAGGCGGGAATAGATATCATAGGACCTTTCTCCCCGCGGAGTTTGTTCAACAACAATAGGAACCAAGTAATTATTTTTTAAATCCTGCATTATTCCACCATCTCCTCTTCTGGATCTTCAAGAGCTTTCCACTGATCGATATTGATCGGTTCTTCCAATTCTTTGGTCTTCACCTTTTGCAGGATATCTAATATTAATTTCTGCTGAAACTTCTGATCCATTAAATCATCCATCTTATTATTTTTCTTTAAAATTTGCTTGACGTCTTCGACCTCTTTTCCAGTTCTCTGGGCAATCTTTTCAAGATCTTCATTCATTTCTTCTTCTCTGACCGAAATACCATTTTTATTAGCATACTCCTGAAGAACAAACAATTTTTTCAGTTGCCAATAAGCCTGCTTCCGGAAATCTTTTTCAAAATCCTCAAAATCGGTATCCGTTATTTCCAAGTACTTTTCTAAGGTCATTCCGTCTTTTTGAATGTGTTCAATAAAATGATCAATTTGATGCTTCGTTTCGTGATCAATCAATACACTGGGAATCGCTACTTCAGATTTTTTAGTAAGTAAAGCCACTGCTTCTTTCTCCATCCGTATTTGCACCAAATCCTCAGCCCATTTCTCCAAAGATTCTCTGGTTTTCAATCGTAAATCATCAAGAGACTTCAGATCAGGATTGAGTTGGGTTAAAAATTCCTTATTCAAATCAGGGATTTCTTTTTCCATAATCTCGGTTACGGTAAACTCCACTTCATCGGCAGGCTTATCGGTTTCGGTTTCTTGAGGACGAAATTTTCCGGTATCACCCTTTTTTAACCCGATGACCGCTCGACTTAACACCGATTCATCGTCAGAATAACCGGCCATGACTGCAAATTCTTTGTCCTCAATTTGTATTCTGACCATATCACCAGTTTCAGCGGGAAAATCGCCTTTCTCTTTCCAGATTCCTTTTGATTTTTGAATCCCTTCAATCTCCTTATCAACGTCGGAATCGCGAATAATGACCTTATATTTGCGGACTTCAATATCATCGAGGTTAGCCAGGGTGGTTTGGGGTTTTTCTAAAATCAGAGCTTTAAACACCAACGGCATCCCTTCATTCACCGTTACTAGATCAATATCCGGCTCACCAAAAAGAGTGAGGTTTTCCTCTTTGACCACCTGATTTAAAGCATCGGGGACTAATCGTCGAGTTAATTCTTCCTTAATAAAATTCGGATTGAGATGAGCCTTAAGAATAGCCCGTGGTGCTTTTCCCTTCCGGAAACCAGGAACCGCAACTCGTTGGCTTGCTTCTTTATAAATATTTTCCAGTTTCTCCTGGACTTTTTCCTCTTCAATGGTTATTTCGTATTCATAAAGATGTTTTTCTTTTTCTTCCTTTTTAAATTGAACCATGCTACTTCCACCTTTCCAATCTGAAATCGAATTCAATTATCCCTCTAAAGGCAGAGAAACGTTCTCTCTATGTAAATTCAAAAGAAGGATGATATTCTTATATAACCTACAGATTTTACCATTATTTACCAATTATGTGAAATGCTCTTTGGGACGAGTTTATTCCTCGATTGAATCATCCACATAGTATAAATAGAAAAAATATACCTCGACTTTCATCATCGAGGTATAAAATCTAGCCCACTTCTTCACTATCATTTTCTGACCACATTCAGAGATATTATAAATAGATTCAAACTACCATGCAACTCAAGCTGGTAATTTGCTTCCTTTTCCTTTTTCTCCCCCTCTCCCCCTCGGCGCTTTCCGCCAATACTCCCCTCAGTATTTAAGGGCGTGAGGATTTCATCTTTTCGCTTTATTCTTAATTTCTCTAAAACACAGCCCTTTTCATAAATTCAAGAATCAAGACCTGAACATCCCACTCCTAATT
>JAAYUP010000200.1 GCA_012517635.1 Candidatus Atribacter alterifermentans | reverse complement strand
TATCAACAATCGGCTTTTGAATAGGGGTAAAAACCTGCCCACCAGTCCCTATAGTGATGAGAACTTCCCCTTCGTTAATAACTCCATTTCCCAGGGCTGCGCAATGTTGATCGCCAGCACCAGCAATAACCAAGGCATCTCCAGTCATATCCAGTTCTTTTTGTATCGATGGTGGCACAGATCCGATAATGTGTGCTGATTCGTAAATGGGTGGAAATAAAGACGGTTTCAAATCAAGCTCTTTCATGATTTCTTCCGACCAGTTTCTTGTTTTGATATCAAAGAGAAGAGTCGATGCGGCGTCGGCAACATCCGAAGATGGCATAAGCCCTAATTTAATTTTTAAATAGTCCTTAGGCAGCATAACCCAACGAATTTTATGGTAAAGGTCAGGATGGTGATTTTTTACCCAACACAAAGAAGCACCCATAAAACCAGTAGCAATATCACTTCCGGCAATGGAAGCTAAATGGGATCCCAGTTTTTCTCGAATGAAATGAACTTCTTTTTCACTTCTTTGATCTGCCCAAATGATTGCCGGACAAACGGGTTTATAATCTTTATCCAACATGACTAAGCCGTGCATTTGACCGGAAAAACTGATTGCTTTGATGTTTCGATTTGAAACTGAATGAATAACTTCCTGTAATGCTGAAAAAGTTTGTTGCCACCATACTTCGGGTTCTTGTTCGGCAAATCCTATTTGTGGGGTCAAGAGAGGATAATCCCGTTGAGCAAGAGAGAGAAGATGCCCTGTCTCATCATACAGAACTACTTTAACACTTTGAGTTCCTAAGTCGATTCCAATAAATGAAGACATTGCGATTCTCCTCCCAAAAGATATTCAGCTATTAAAGATTACCATTCAATTTTAACCCTGGCAAGAGAAGACGACCTCAAAAAATTCTCTTGTAAATAATTGACATGAAACATTGAAATGAGTATCCTTATTCAGGGTTGCGGTATGTTAGAAAAAAAGAAAGCGGAAAAGGAAAATCGATTTGAGAAGTCCATCTTATCCTGGTCTCAGGGAAGATGGACTTTTTTTTGCCAAAAATCATTGTCAATAATCCCTTTTATGAGAGTTATTAAAACGCATGGCAACCCCGCAATAAAAGAATTAGATCTTCATGGTGTATAACGGTACTCAGTGAGAATGAAAATAAACTCAAGAATCAATCCCCTTCTTTCGTAAAGGGGGATAAAGGGAGATTTGAATATTTTACTGTTCCGTCATTGCGAGGAACGAAGTGACGTGGCAATCTCATTTATCCATTTTGACATTCTGAGGAGCGTCTTGTGTGACGTGAGAATCTCGTCCTTTAAAATATTTATGAAGAATGAAAAACCTAAAAAGATGAGATCCTCACGCGGGAAAGCACCGCTCAGGATGACAGATGAAAGGCACACCCCCCTAACCCCCCTCGATGGGGGAATTTATTTAATGATATTTTCAGGGTAGACGGTCATGCTGCTTTCGCAGCACCAGATGAGGATGAAAACTCAAGTGGTCTATCCTCTCAGTTTTTGTCTTTTACAATTTTTTTCATCTTACGCCGTAGGCTGCTATCCTGTTGTAGTTTACAGGATAGAGCTTTTGGAGCTTACCTCTCCCTTGGCACATGGGAGGGAAGCAGTGGTTAGAGTGAGAGGAGCAAAAAGACGAAGAGATGAGGTCCTTATACGGAAAGGTACCGTTCCGGATGACGACGCCTTTTCACTCCTCATTACTCGCTCGTCACTTATCTTGATATTAGAAGGAAAGAAGGGGGCAAAGGGGAGTGAAATGGAAACATAAACATTTATTGGGTATTGATCAATTGAACGGTGAAGAAATCAAAATTCTTCTTGAGAAAGGGAATCAATACCGCGAATGGTTAGAACAATCACCAAAAAAATTAACTCGATTATCAGGTTATTATCTTATTAACTTATTTTTTGAAGCAAGTACTCGAACTCGAGTATCTTTTGAAATGGCTGGGAAACTTTTAGGGATGGATGTAGTTAACTTTACTAGTGAATTGAGTAGTTTAAATAAAGGAGAAAGTTTTCGAGATACAGTACGTACTTTGGCGCGAATGAAAGCGGATGCCTTAGTTATACGTCATCGATCCAGCGGGATTCCCCTCTATATTTCGCAATTCCTTCCTTTTCATGTTATCAATGCTGGTGATGGCATAAGGGAACATCCTACTCAAGCTCTTCTTGATTTACTCACCATGAAAAGAGATGGAATTGATTTTACACGAAATACAGTCGCTATCATAGGAGACATTCTCCATAGCCGGGTAGCTCGTTCATTAAGTATAGGACTAAAAAAATTAGGAAGCCAGGTCATTTTTTCTGGTCCACCCACTCTCATACCAAAAGGGATTGAGATATTAGAAGGTCAGGTTGTTTATCCGGTTGAGGAAGCGGTACGACAAGCTAATGTCGTTTATTTACTTCGTATTCAAAAAGAACGTCAAGAAGCAGGATTTTTCCCCAGTGCTAAGGAGTATGCCTATTTCTTTGGCCTAAAAGAAAAACCGAAAGGTTCTGATGGTTGTTGGAAAAAAATCATGCATCCTGGACCGGTCAACCGTGGGTTGGAAATTGATTCTTCTCTGGTTGAAGAGGAGAATTCCCTGATTGAAGAGCAGGTAAGTTGTGGTTTAGCCATCCGTATGGCGGTTTTAGAAACTCTTATTTTGGGGGGGGCGAACGGATGAATAAGCTATTGATAAAAAATGGTACTTTAATTCTTCCCCATAGCAATCAAATGAGAGAAGCTGATGTATTAATAGATGAAGGGGTCATCATTCAAGTTGGATCAGGGATTAGTGATAGGAAAGCTGAAACAATCAACGCCAGCGGTTATTTGGTAGGACCGGGTTTTGTCAATCTTCATGTTCATTTTCGGGAACCCGGGGAAGAAAAGAAAGAAGATCTTTTTTCTGGGTCTCGAGCTGCAGTAAAGGGGGGGTTTACTTCGGTCTTATGTATGCCCAATACTCGTCCTCCAATTGACTCACCTTTATTGATTTCCTATCTTCTTGATCGAGCTCGAGAGGTTGGTTTAATCAATATTTTCCCGGCAGCCGCTATCAGTCTGGGATTAGAAGGAAAAGCTATGACCGACTTAGGACTCCTTAAGAAGGCTGGAGCCAGAGCATTAAGTGATGATGGAAAAGGCGTCAAAGACAGTCGGTTGCTTTATCGACTCATGACTTACTCACAATATTTTCATATGCCTCTCATTCTTCATGAAGAAGATGTCGACATTGCTGGTGAAGGTCAAGTCAACGAGGGAAGCATGGCAGTTAAAATGGGATACCGACCTCTCCCAAAAGCCGCAGAAGATTCAATGATAGCAAGAGATTTAGTTTTAGCCCATTCTACCGGAGCAAACGTTCATTTTACTCATCTCTCAACAGCTTTAAGTGTTAAATTAATAGAATGGTTTCAAAGTCAAGGAGCTAAAGTGAGTGCTGATGTCACTCCCCATCACCTGCTCCTTGATGATCAAAGTGTTATCTATTTTGGGAGTCAAGTTAAAGTAAAACCACCTCTACGGGATCAAACCGATATTGTTGCTCTGAAAGAGGGAATTCAGCGTGGAATTATTGGGATTTTAGCATCGGACCATGCTCCACATACTGATGAGGACAAAGTGGGTGATTTTAGCGAAGCGGCATTTGGTATTTCTAACTTGGAAATTTCGGTTCCACTCTATGTGAAAGCGTTGATTGATGATCAATCCATAAATTGGCTTGATTTTTGGAAACTGCTCAGCTTCAATCCTGCTCGATTTTTAGGGTTAACAAAAAAAGGAAGTTTAGAAATTGGTATGGATGCGGATATAACTATAATTGACCCTGACACCCACCACAAGGTTGAAGTGAATGAATTTTTTTCAAAAGGGAAAAATTGTCCCTTTGATGGATGGCCGTTAAAAGGATGGCCGGTTGTGACAATCGTAAAAGGGAAAATCTTAATGAGAAATTCGAAATTAGAAGTTTGAAGCTAAAAAAGGACGGAAGAGGAGAACCAAAAGGAATGAATTTTGCCGATCGATTGAATTATTGCGTTCAAAAGTTTGGTCCCTTGTTGGTTGGGTTAGATCCTCACCTTGAGTATCTTCCCAAATTTATTTTGGAGCAGGAACTGAAAGAAAAAGGGAAAACCTGGGAAGCTCTTGCTCATGCGGTCGTTCTAACGAATCAAAAATTATTAGATGAACTCCATAGCGTAGTGGGTATGATAAAAATTCAAATGGCTTTTTATGAGATGTTGGGTATTCCAGGGATGTTGGCGCTCCAATCAACTATTGAATATGCTCGAAATTTGGGATATATCATCATTTTGGATGGAAAGCGGAATGATATTAGCAGTACTGCACTTGCTTATGCACGGGGATATCTCTCGTCGGTTTCCTTTCCTGGCGGTCAATTTGAATCTTTTTGGAAGGTTGATGCTTTAACGATAAACCCCTATTTGGGCGAAGATGGCTTAATTCCCTTTATCGATGAGGCAAATAAAACCGATAAAGGTATTTTTGTGTTATGTCGAACATCGAACAAAAGTGCACCAACCATACAGGACGTTTCTGGCCCAGAGAAAGTCTATGTTAAAGTAGCCAAGATGGTTGAATTCTTGGGAAAAGAAATGATCGGTGAATCAGGATTCAGTTCAGTTGGGTTGGTCGTCGGAGCGACTTATCCTGATGATCTGAAATATCTTCGAAGCAATTTTCCTTCACTGCTATTTTTAATCCCTGGAGTAGGGGCTCAAAAAGGAGATGTAAAATCGTTGGCTAATGCCTTTCAAAGCAATGGTTTGGGGGCAATTGTTAACGTATCTCGAGATGTAATTTTTGCCTATCGGGAAGATTTGAACAATGTATCCGGGGAGGGGTTTGAGAAAAAAGCTCGGGATCGAGCAGTTTATTAGCAAGAAAGATTTTGGGAACTTTTTCGATGAAAAAAGCCAAAATTGTCAAGAAGAGATTCCTTGGAACATCGTTTGTTGAATTGTGGTTAGAGGAAAATGATATTGCTCATCTTGCTATCCCGGGACAATTCGTGATGGTTGCTACTGGATCGGGCTATGACCCTTTTTTAAAAAGACCGTTCGGGATTTTAGCTTGTCAAGAAAACCAATTCGGTTTACTTTTTGAAATAGTTGGTCGAGGAACTCAGATTTTGTCACAGTTCGAGGTTGGAGATCAGGTTGATTTGCTTGGACCACTGGGGAATGGCTTTTCTGTGAATCCCAATGAAGCCATTTTAATCGGTGGAGGACGGGGTTTCGTTCCTCTTTATTTTTTAGCTCAAATTTTTACTATAAAAAAAATTCCCTTTCAATTTTTCTTCGGTATTAAAAATCGAGAGGAAAAGGTTCTTATTGATTATCTCACCGAGCTTTCCTTTCCTATGATATTCAGTTGTCAGGAAAAAGTCGATGGTTTTTATTGTGGTACGATTTTGGAAGCTTTTATAGATTGGTATCACCATTCTCCTTCAAAGACTCTCAAAAAAATTTATGCTTGTGGACCACTAGGAATGTTTCAAGCTTTAAATAGAATGAAAGACATTCAACCCAGTCAAATAGAAGTTTCTCTCGAATCACGAATGGGATGCGGATATGGTGTTTGTCTAAGTTGCGCAGTGAAAAAGAAAGGCTCACCTGGATATTTTCACGTTTGTAAGGATGGCCCAGTATTTCAATTAGGAGAAATTGAACTATGAATCTCCAAGTCCATTTGGGAAATTTAACTCTATCCAATCCAGTCATTTTAGCTTCAGGAACTGCTGGTTATGGACGAGAAATCGCCCCCTATTTAGACCTTGATCGTCTTGGAGCGTTAACTCTTAAAGGATTGAGTTTAAATCCCTGGTTTGGGAATCCACCACCCCGAATTCACGAAACTTATGCTGGGATAATGAACTCAATTGGTTTAGAGAACAAAGGCTTTGACCGCTTTGTACGTGAAGACCTTCCTTTCTTAGAAAATTTTCAGACTAAGGTTATTGCAAATATTTGGGGGAAAACAATTGAAGAATATTCTGATATTGCTCAAAGAATGAATGGATTAGAGCGAATTGATGCTATTGAAGTGAATGTTTCTTGCCCGAACCTCGAACAGGGTGGAAAAAGTTTTTCTTCAAGCAGCCAAGTATTATGCCAACTCATTCAGGACTTGCGACAGAAGATTCAAAAACCCCTCATCGTTAAATTAGGACCCCATACCGATGACTTAGAAAATGTCCTTCTTTTTATGGAAAAAGAAGGGGTTGACATATTGAGTATTACCAATACTTTTCCGGCTTTAGCTGTTGATGTAGAAAATCAGAGTTTTATTTTTTCAAAAAAAACCGCCGGTTTATCCGGACCAGCTGTTAAACCTTTAGCTCTTCAATTGGTCTATGATATTATACAAAGAACACGACTCCCGGTAATTGGGATGGGTGGTATAATGAAAGCGGAAGATGCCCTTGAATATCTTCTTATTGGAGCACGAGCTATAGCGTTGGGATCGGTAAATCTCATTAACCCTTCGGCTGCCATACAAATTATTGGTGGTATCGAAGCTTACCTGATTCAAAAAAATATCTTGGATATAAATGAGTTAATTGGGAAAGTGAGGGAGGTTTGGTGATGAGAGAGCAAGAAATCCTTCAGCTGTTTCGCGAAGCCGGAGCTTTTATGGAAGGTCATTTTCTGCTTTCATCCGGTTTACACAGCCCGTTTTATATAGAAAAATTTAAATTACTTCAACAACCAAAATATGTTGAATTATTAGCTGGTGAGCTCATCGGACACTTTTCAGGAGCAGCACCAGATGTCATTGTAGGTCCTGCCGTAGGGGGAATCATTCTTGCTTACGAAGTCGCAAGACAATTAGGGGTTCGAATGGCTTTCACCGAAAGAGAAAATGGGAAAATGAAGTTTCGACGGGATTTTGTATTGGATCAAAGGAATTCCGTTCTCGTTGTTGAAGATGTGGTTACCACCGGTTCTTCAGCTCAAGAAGTGATTGATGTGGTAGAAGAAACTGGAGCTAAGATTATTGGAGTCGGGATACTGGTTGACCGAAGCGGGGGGAAAATTCAATTTCAGTATCCTTTCCACCCACTCTTACAAATGGAAGTAAAGACCTATTCGCCTGATGAATGTCCGCTTTGTCGTGAGCATGTTGAACTCCAGAAACGAGGCAGTCGCAATTTATAACCTTACCCCTGATTGATTGCAAAGACTTGTTTTTGAAGGAGAAAAAGCAAAAATTGGCCGATTTAAAAACCTTATTGGATAACGAATTTGACCTCTTTGAGCCCATTCATTTAGCTCAAAATTTGGTTCGAATTTCGAGCGTTTCTCGAACTAGAGGGGAATCAGACTTAGCTCGTTATATCGCCAACTACTTCATTGACCATCAAATTCGAGTAGAATGGCAAGAAGTCGAGGAAGGTCGAGCGAATATTATTGCAGAAATTGAAGGAGGGAGAGGGGAAGGTCCCTGTCTTTTATTAAATGGACATTTAGACACTGTTCCGGTTGGGACTGGTTGGACTATGCCACCCCTGGGAGGTCATGTTTTTGATAATTACCTTTATGGCCGGGGGTCTTGTGATATGAAAGGATCACTGGCTGCCATGATGTATACCGCAAAAATTGTTTCCCTTTTTACACCAAATCTGTTTGGGAAGTTGAAATTGGTTTTTGTTGTTGATGAAGAACAAGATAACCTTGGCATAAAAAAATGGATTGAGATCTGGCAAAAAAACTGGGAACCCATTGATTTTGCAGTTGTTGGAGAGCCTACTGGTTTGAATATTAGTTTAGGACATCGGGGAGTTGCCGCCTTCCGAATTACCATCAAGGGAAAATCTTGCCATGCTGGTATTGCTCATCGGGGAATAAATGCCATTTATATAGCTTCAGAGATTATTCAAGATATCAAAGATAAGCAAAAGGGATTTGAACAGTTTGAAGATGAGGATATTGGAAAGCCGGCTTTCAGTGTTGGAAAAATTCAAGGAGGGACATCACCAAATGTGGTTCCGGATCTGTGTTATTTTGAAGTCGATGTCAGAACTGTTCCAGGTTTATCCCTTCATGAATTCGAATCTCTTCTCAGTGATTCGGTTAAAAAAGTGTTTGAAATCCATAACCTTCCACAAACTTTTGAAATTGAACAGTCGATACCACATCTTCCGCCAGTCAAGATTCCTCGAGATGTTCCAGGAATTGAGATCCTCAGCAGGTCAATTTCTGATATACCTGGAGAGATGCCGATTTTTGCTCCTTTTCCAGCTTCCTGTGAAGCAGCTTTCTTAGATCAGGCTGATATACCAACCGTCATTTTTGGGCCAGGACGAATTGAGGAAGCCCATACGGCCAATGAGTTTGTTTCTATTACCCAAATTGTTGCCGCCTCACGCATCTATTCTCTTCTTACCTTACGGTTTTTGGGTGGAGAATGAAATTAAAAGGTTTTTCCTGGTTTTTTGTTATTTTATTGTTTTTTTTAATGAGTTCCTTTATCCTTCCTTGGAAAATTGAAAGTCCAGGGCAAGTAAAACTCCAAGTATTAGGTGGGAGAAAGACTATTCCTATCAAAATCGTCAATTTTTGGGGTTTTTCTCCATGGATTCAAAGACTCCGGATTAAAACCGATGATCCTGATTTGTTGGAGATTGGCTTTGATTCCAATCAATTACAGCTTTCTCCGAAATTACTTGAGGGAAAAACTGAGTTGATAATCCGTTCATTTCCGCTAATAAAGTATCTCACCGTTGAGATCGATCCCTACTTAGAAGACTTGGATAATGACGGTTTTCCCGATGTAGCAGAGTTAAAAACTGAATCAGACCGTCAGCTTTTTCGCGACTTGTTTGTCAATTTTGCTCGTTCTCAAATTGTCCAAGAAAGTGAACTATGGAAGGAAAAAGATTGTTCAGGATTAGTGCGGTTTGCTTATCGAGAAGCATTAAAAAAACACAATAAAGAATGGTTCCAAAATTTCCAAGGAAAATTGGAAGGTCTTTTTGATATTCAATCTTTCAATTACCCTCGAGTTCCATTGCTGGGAACCCGTCTTTTTCGCATCAAACCAGGTCCTTTTCGATATGAAACAATCGATACCGACTTTTCGGTGTTTGCTTCTGCGCAATACCTTCTATCCCATAATGTAATTTTTTTGGGGAGAGATATTCAGGGAGCAGAAAGGGGCGATCTAATTTTTTTTTATCATCCGGGCTTTTTCAATTTTCCCTATCATGTTATGATTTATGAAGGAAAAGGAAAAGTTATTTATCATACCGGAGCCATTGAAGATGAAGAAGGGTATATTCAAGAAATACTCTTAGAGGACTTAAAAAAGCATCCCGACCGAAGATGGTGGCCGGTTCAAGATAATCCAAATTTTTTAGGATTCTATCGGTTTAAGATTTTAGAGTGAAGAAAGATTTTATAATTGATTTCTATAATCAATAAGTTCAGTCTAAAGGAGGGAGATTCTTGAAGCTCTTATCCTGGATCAGTTTAGTATTTTTCATTATATTGGTTTTTTTATCGGGAAATTCATTTGCTTCTCCTTATATCTCACTGAGCGTTCCAGCTCACATCTACCCTGGGGATTCTATTGAAGCAAGAGTCAATGTCAGTGAGATCAAGAATCTTCAAATGTCGTTATATCGGATTGATGATCCGGAAAACTATATCTTAGAAAGCAATAAGGAATATTTTTTCTCGGTCGACACCTGGAGACCAAAGAGGCCACTGAATGAGCAGGAAAAATGGCAAAATTTAAAATTTAGTTTTTTCCAATCATTACGAGGAATTGCCTCCAAAGTACTTTCTCCGAATCTTAAGCAGAGTTTAAAGGATATTTTAGGGATTGAAGGTCCAATCCCCGCCCGTCCCATTGAAATCACCAGCGATGATTATCATCGCGATTCTTCACTATTGAAAAATTGGTTGCAAGAAATCCGCTATTCCAAAGAGAGTACCTACACCTATCAAGCCATTACTCTCAATCCCCTTCAAGAAGGTGTCTATCTTCTTACTGCCACCGGAGGAGGGAAAGAAGCTCGGGTTATTTTTTCCGTTACCCGTTTATCTTTGATTTCCAAAGTCGATCAAAGTCAATTGGTGGTCTTTGTGCAAGACCGAAAAAGTGGTCAAATTTTAGAGAATGTCCGGATAAGGTTATTAGAAGATAACCAAGTTGTTAATGAAGGAGTAACCAATTCTGATGGGCTTTGGTTAAAAACCGACTTGAACCAAAAAGAAATGACTATCATAGCTCAATTGGATAAAGAATATGCTTTTATGAATGTTTATCCTTATTATTTTGACGATCACTCTAAACTTGATGTTTTTATTTATACTGATAGGCCACTTTACAAACCTGGTCAACGAGTTTATTTTAAATCTTTATTACGAGAAAAATTGGCCACCAGCTACATCATGCCACCTTCTGGAGAGAAAGTAAAAGCAGTCCTTTCCGATTACCGAGATAATACGTATGCCAGTGCAGAACTGGTTTCTGATCAGCATGGAAATGTATCTTCGTGGTTTGACCTCCCAATGTCTCTTGAAGAGGGAGAATATTTGATTAAACTATCCTGGAAAAACAGAGATTTCTACCGAATGGTATCCATTGAAAACTATGAAAAACCATCTTTTGAAACTGAAGTCAAAACCGAAAAAAAGATTTATGCCAATCGTGAACACGTAACGGTTGAAATTCAAGCTAACTATTATTCTGGACAACCACTTACTCCTGGAACTTTTCGCTATCAAATCCTCCGCTACCCGATGTATGACTGGAGATATGGCCTTCAAAGCGAGATGGTTGAGGAAAACACTGGAACTCTTGATGAGAATGGAGAAGCGGAAATAACTTTTATTCCCGAAGTAGAGGGCAATGCTTATTGGTATGATGTGCAAGTCGGAGTATTTGATGCCGCTTATCGAGGAGTGCAAAAAAACGCACAAATAAAAGTTTTGATGGGGGATTTTGCTCTGGTTCTTAAATCGGATCGGTATTTTGTTGGGGTCAATCACGATCTCCACTATACTGTCGAAGCATTTGATGCTGAAGAGCAAAAGGTGGACGTTGGAAAGGTTTATGCAACGATTTATCTTTTAACTTGGGATAAAGAAAAAGAAAATTGGGCTGAATCATCGGTAAAGCTTTTTTCCTTTGAAATTATCAACGGAAAAGCCGATATTCATTTTGCCATGGAAAAACCGGGATATTACCGTTTGGAATGCCAAACCCGTGATGGAAAAGGAAATACTATTACCGCTTTAGATACTTTTTATGTCACTGGACCAGAATTTTATCTTCCAGCCACAGGGGTAGAACTCCATCTCGATAAAAAAGAATATAAAGTTGGTGAAACTGCGAACATCCTTGTTGTGCCGCCAGTTGCAGAAGAGTTTCCTCACTTGTTCACCATTGAGGGAGAAAAAATTCACCAGATTGAAGTGAAATCTACGGTTAAAGGACCCTATCAGGTTTCGTTACCCGTAACTCAAGATTACATCCTGGGTTGTTATGTTACTTTATCGACTTTTTACAATGGGAATTATTACAGCGAATCCATTCAAATTCCAATTAATCCAGAGAAAAACCTTCAAGTTAAAATTTCAACCGATAAAGAAGTTTACCTGCCTCAAGAAAAGGGAAAGCTTAAGGTAATGATTGTGGGAAGTGATTCTCTCCCTAGACAATGTGATTTTTCAATTGCCATTGTGGATCAGGCAATATTTGATATGTCCTGGTTATGGTGGGAAAAGATCTTCGATCATTATTACCAAAATGTATACAACAAAGTTTATACCCAGTCGTCCTGGTATGAGTATTTTTATGGTCAAGGAGAAACAGTACAAAATGTTCATCCCCAATTTAAAGGAGATGGTCGAGGTGGTGCCGAGGAACCAACCGTTCGAAAATATTTCCCGGACACTCTGCTTTGGATGCCTCATTTAGAAACCAATCAGCAGGGGGAAGCTGAAATTGAATTTACTTGCCCTGACAATCTGGCGAGTTGGAGAGTTGAAGTCAAAGCCAATACCGTGGATGAATTTGGAGAATCAGTTATCAACTTTAAGACCTCCAGTCCGTTTGCTTTCCGAGTAGAATTACCTCAATTTCTCTCACAGGGAGATACCATCCAAACCCAAATGACCCTTTGGAATGAATATCGACAGCAAAAAGTTCAACTCGAAGCTCAAACCGGCTCTGAATTAAAAATTGGAACCTATCCTCGCGAAGTGGTCATTGATACCAATCAGAATTTAGTCATTCCCTTACAATTCCAAGCCCTGCAAGCTGGGTTACCATTTGTCAGAATGTATGCTCGAGGAGAAGTAGCGGGAGATGCCATTGAAGTCACTCAAAATATCAAACCCCGTGGCATTGAAATCGATCAACTTTCCACGGCTTTTGTGTCTAACAGTCAGGGTCGACTCGATTTCGCTTATCAACCAGAGATGTTTAATCACCCGCCACAAGTAGAATGTATATTGTATCGAAATCTCAACGGGGTTTTTTATCAGATCATGGAGGATATGTACTATTATCCCTATGGTTGTACCGAACAGACCTCCAGTCGAATTATTTCTCTGCTTTCTTTGCCCCTTCCCGATAATTTAGAATGGACCAAAACCGTCCCCCGCGAAATTCAGGAAGGAATTTATCAACTCTATTCCTTGCAACACTATGATGGAGGATGGGGATGGTGGAACCTGGATGACAGTAATGTTTTTAATACCTCCCATGCCCTTCTATCTTTAATCCAGGCTCGAGAAAAAGGATATTTAGTTTCCGATAACTCCATTCTCCAAGCCAAGTCCTATTTGATGAACGTCAGTAATAATGACCTGGCTCCTTGGGAGAAAGCCATGAGTTATTATGCATTAAAACAGGCCGGAGAGAAAATCACTGACCTCACCTCTTTTGAAATAGACAAAAGATTGCAGGCGATGGATGTAAAAGAACTCGCCTGGTTAGGTTTGGTTGCGCAAGGAGATACCCAGCAAAGGCTTCTTTGAGAGCTAATAAAAAGAGCACAACCAGTTGGAGATGCGGTTTTTTATGGATATTCCAATCCAGAAAAGCCCTGGGAAGATGATCGGTTTTTAGCGACATGCTGGGCAACCCTCGCATTGAATAAAGAGAGCCGACCCCTTGCTGAAAAAACTTTCCTTTGGTTGCTGCGCAATGTCCAATCCGATTGGTATATCAATACCATAGAAAAAGCTTACTTTATGAAACTGGCTTCGCTATTCCAAGAAGAATCAACGGTTTCTGAAACAGGTTATCAAATTGTATTGAATTCGGAGAAAATCGTAGAAGGTCAGTTTGAGCCAAACAGCTTCATTAAAAAAATCGATCTCAATATTGAAAAGATTGTCTCCGGGGAAAACCAAATCGAATTGTTCGGAGAAGGAGTTTACCTCATGACGGTTAAAATAAGAGGTTTTACTTCCGACCTGCCTCCTTCATCTCAAATCAAAGTGAGTAAAAATTATTGGAAACTCAAACCAATAAAAAACGAAGAGGGTAATTTTATATTTACCAAAGAGGCGATTTCATCACTTCAACCCGGGGATGAATTGGTGTGCGAGATACTGATTGAAAGCCCCTATCAATTCGATAATTTGGTTATAGAAGATGGTATGGCTGCAGGTTTTGAAATGATCCGGAATGATTATGTTTACCAACTTCAAGATGACCAAAAGTATAATAATTCTGACTTCCCAATGTATGTCAGTAAGAAAATTTATGACCAACTCCCTGTCCTATTTGTTACCCGTATTGAAGAAGGGAAAAATATGATAAGATACTATCTAAGGGTCCGGGATGCAGGCTCATTTTATGTACGACCAACTCAAGCCTATTTAATGTATTTCCCGGAAGTGCGGGGGTACTCTAAAGAGTATGAATTTACCAGTGGAAGATGAATATCACTGTAGCAAGCGCCAGCTGGCGCTTGCTACAGTGATATTTTTACTCATTACCATATCAACACCTGTCTGGTGTTTGAACATAACCTATATAGCTCTTTCTAACCAATTATCTTACCCACAATTCGAGATAGAACAATGCCTGAAGAAAGCAACTGATACCATTCGTTATTACACAGGTTTGAATACAGAAATAAATTTACGAATTATTCTTCATCCTGATGGCTTCACTTTCCAAAACCATGCTTTTCCCAGCTGGTCGGCTGCGGTTTATCGAGAGGGCGAGATACATCTTCGGAATCCTTACCTTTTAATCAAAAAGGGTATCTTCAAAAATACTCTCTCTCATGAATTATTCCATGCGGTTGTTCACCAAAATGGTCTTTTCCTTCCTCTGTGGTTTGAAGAAGGTTTTGCTTATTTCCTTTTTCCTACCTTGCTCCCGGAATTAAAGGGCAATGGGAATGATAAAGATTTCATTAAACATGAAGTCCTGGAATTTTATAATAATTCCTATACACTAGTTAAAAAATTAATGATGGAAAAGACTCAGAAAGAAATTTACGATTTTTTTCTTTTTTGCAAAGAGGCGGGTTTTTACTCCGCCTTGAACCAATTTTTTAAGATTTCTGCTTATTAAAGAAAGGAGAAAAAAGGAGAGTATATGAATTATGCAACAACATTACTCCTTATATTCTTATTAATATTTATTAATGCTTTTTTTGCAGCTTCAGAAATAGCTATTATTTCTTTACGTCGGAGCAGATTAAAACTCCTTGAAAGCGATAAATCAAAACAAGTCGAGACGGTAAATCGATTATTGAAAAATCCCAGTCAATTTTTAGCAACGATTCAAATTGGTGTGACGATGGCTGGATTTTTTGCCAGTGCAACTGGTGCTGTCTCGCTGTCGCATAATATCGGAAGAAAGTTAGAAGCTTCCGGTTTACCGATAATTGGTCGTTTTGGTGAAGAGATAGCGTTGATTGTTGTTACGCTGGCCATCTCATACCTGACACTGGTCTTTGGAGAACTGGTTCCAAAACGAATAGCCATGAGCAACCCAGAAGCTTTATCGATCCGTTTGGCGAAACCCTTAGAATACTTACTCATTGCCTTTAAACCAATGGCACTTATTCTTTCAGCATCAACCGATTTTATCTCCCGACTGTTTGGTATTACCCATATTGACCATTCAACTCATACTGATGAAGAACTCAGAATATTTATCACAGAACAACGAACCGTTCCTATTGAGGAAAAGGTCTTAATCAATGAAGTATTTGAGTTTGGAGATACCATGGCCTATGAAGTTATGACTCCTCGGACTGACATGGTTTGTATCGAAGACAACTCGACCCTGAAAGAATTTCTTGATTTATCGATGAATTCTCATTTCTCAAGAATACCAGTTTTTCGAGATGATTTGGATAATATATTAGGATTTGTTCACATTAAAGATGTCCTTCCTTCCTTAGAAAAATTAGGAAATGGTGATATGAAAGTTCGACAATTTATACGGCCGGTTCATTTTATCCCGGCAACCAAAAAAATTATCGAACTCTTAAGAGAGCTTCAGCAAAAAAGAATTCATATGGCCATTGTTTTGGATGAATATGGAGGAACAGCTGGTTTAGTCACTATTGAAGATCTTCTTGAAGAACTGGTAGGTGAAATTCGTGATGAACACGATCAAGAAGCGCCACCTTATCGTCAAGTTGGTGAAAATGAATATTTAGTTGATGCTTCGACCCCAATTGTTGAATTAAACGAACTGCTATTTCTGCAAATCCCTGAAAGCGAGGAATCTGAATCTATTGGTGGATTAGTCATGGAGCATTTAGGAAAAATACCAGAATTAGGGGAAGTCGTGGATATAAATCACTATCAAATTAAGGTTGAAAGAATGAAAGGGAAAAG
>JAAYUP010000199.1 GCA_012517635.1 Candidatus Atribacter alterifermentans | reverse complement strand
TTTGATATTTTTTATATTATTACTCGAGGTGGTCCTGGTGAAGGCACGAGTGTCTTAAGTTATTATGCTTATCTTACTAGCTTTAAATTCTCGCGAATGGGATTTGGGAGCGCCATTGCTTATTTGGTTATCATTTTAGTTATTTTCATTAGCATCCCCTATTTTCGCTATATGCGAAAGCAGGAGGTTGATTAAAGATGGATAACAGAACGAAAAGGAAATTGAACCAATTATTACTTTGGGTTGCAGTTGCAGTTATCCTTATTGCAGTGTTAGCCCCTTTTCTCTGGTTAGTTATATCCAGTATCTCTCATAAGGTCGATATAACCAGCGTTCCATTGCATTTTTTTCCCAAGAAGCCAACTTTTGAAAATTACTTAAAAATATTTTTTGGCGGTCGAGGAGTAACTGATGCTGCTTCCCAGTTTGGTCAATGCACAATAAATAGTCTAATCGTTGCATTTTTTGTAACCCTCATATCAATGGTTGCTGGTTCCTTGGCTGCTTATGGATTAACTCGACTTGATTTTCGTGGGAAAGGGTTTATCGGAACCTCAATCATTTTACCTCAGATCCTACCTCCTATTGCTCTCATCATCCCATTGTTTTTAATTATCAATGGTTTCGGATTGGTTGATACTCGGCTCTCTTTAATTTTAACGTATATTTCTTTTATTCTTCCTTTGGTAATCCGATTGATGATGAGCCATTTTGCCTCTATTCCTTTAAGTATTGAAGAGGCAGCTCGAATCGATGGGTGTACTCGAATTGGTGCGTTAATGAAAATTGTCCTTCCCCTGTCCGCGCCCGGAATAGCTGCCACATCAATTTTTGCATTTATTATTGCTTGGAATGAGTTTTTCTTTGCTTTAATATTTGCTTCAACTCGTTCATCGAAAACTCTATCGGTTCTGGTTGAAGAATTTAGTAGTAAGTTTGGTTCTGATTTTATTTCGATGAGCACAGCTGGAGTTTTAGCCAGCCTTCCGCCAGTTATTCTGGCATTAATTTTTCAAAAGTTTATTATCCGGGGGCTCACTGCTGGATCAGTGAAAGGATAGATCTCCAATCTTCATTGTGAGGAGCGCAGTGACGTGGCAATCTCATTCGCCCAGTCTGTCATTCAGAGGAGTCTGCTGTTTTTGGTCGGACGACGTGAGAATTTCATCTTTTTATTCATATTTCTTTATCCTTTTCTCAGGATAACCCAGAAAAAACGAAAGACACCCTCCCCGTTCGTACAGCACTCCTCCACGGAGGGGAATTGTTGAATTTATTCCCCCATTGAGGGGGGATTCATTTAATGATATTTTCAAGGTAGATAAATTTTTGTTTACCATCATAAATAGGAATTGTATGAAAAAATGAAAAAAGGAGGTGAAATAAGAATAAAAACTCTTGTGTATGAATTATGTAAACAAAATTTGGAGGTAAAGATATGAAAAAGCAAAAAAATGTTTGGATTTTATTATTGGTATTGGTTTGGGTGTTATCTTTAGTAGTGATGAGTAATGGTCAGGAACAAATAGCTGTTATTATGCCTCGTCACGAGATGGATGTCAAAGGTTTGTGGGAACAGCAAACCCGAGAATTTGAAAAAGAAACTGGCATTAAAGTGGAATTGATCACCATGGCTTGGGACCGAGTGGCGGATAAAGTACTCACCGAATTAGCAGCAGGGGGAACCTCTTTTGATGTTATCGAATTTGATAACGCTTGGGTAGCAAAATTTAACGAAGCCGGCTGGTTGATTCCGCTCAACCAATACATGGAAGCAAATGTTATCGATCAGATGTTACCTGGTTTAGTAAATACTTTCAGTGTTGATGGCACTCTTTATGGTATTGTATGGAATAACGATACCCGTTTTTTCATGTATAACGGGAAAAAATTAAAAGATGCTGGTATCGCTGAACCTCCACGCACGTGGGCAGAATTTGTTGAGCAGTCACAGAAAATGATTACCGCTAATTTGATTCAATATGGAAGCAGTGAAGCTGCTGAGCAAAGTCAGTCTCTTGCGAATTGGCACACATTTATAAGCTATAGCTTTGGTTC
>JAAYUP010000198.1 GCA_012517635.1 Candidatus Atribacter alterifermentans | reverse complement strand
GTGATCTTCTCCTCTGCTCTTTTAATTGAAGAAAGTATTCTTGAAGGAGTAAGGGGGTGGGATAAATATTCATAAATTCCTTTTGCAAGCAAACCACGAACTTGATAAGCATTCTCATTTTCACCAAAAGCGATGATGACTATATTGGATAAACGTTGTTTAGCAACCGAAAGTAATTCAAAACCATTTTCTTGAATAATTTTCTCAGCAATAATCATTATTTCTATCGATTCTCTCTCTAAACAATTAATAGCCACATTTCGATCTTTAACTGCAATAACATAATACCCTTCATCACGAAGTAAATTTGACAACTTTTCTCGAATAAGAACATCTTCTTCAACAATTAAAATCTTTCGCATGGTCTTTTTATTTTCAAATATTTTCTTTATTTTTCCTCATTTTTGATTTTCTCTGGAAAGGAAACCTTTCAAAGGAAGATTTCCTTTCCAGAATCAATGTTCTAATAAGAAATTTTTGTTATTTTAGAAAGTGAATCCTATTATAATTTCACAATTATGCCTTTTTCCATTGATTCTCGAGCTGCACTTGCAACCCTAACGGCAGTAATACCATGGTCTGCTGTTGCCTGTTCGATTGGTCGATGATTTTCTATGCAATCAAAGAAATATTTCAATTCAAGATAATAAGCATCTTCATCTTGTGCGTTAATTTTTTCTTCTTTTTCGCCCTCTCGGTAGACAATTATTGGATTCGCTTCTCCTCTTTGCTCAATATTCGTACCGGCACGGAATTCCCATTCAACAACACCTTCTGTCCCTAAAATCCGATATCCCATTGTAAAAGGGAATGCTCCTTTCATCAACCAACCACCTTCTATATTGGCAATTATTCCATCACCATATCGAACGCTGGTATGAGCATGATCCCAGGAGCCATTAACCGACTGAACTCCGCGTGAAAATACTTCAACGGGCTTCCCTCCAATCCAGTTAGCAAAATCCAAATCATGAATGTGAAGATCTAATGCTGCACCACCACTTAAATTTTGCTGAAGCATCCAACTTACTACCGACCAAGTAGGTGACACGCCTAATCGATAAGCATCAATGGAAAGTATTTTCCCAATTTTCCCCTGAGAGACTAATTCTTTGGCCTTTTTGTATTCTCCCCAAAAACGGAGAGCATGGCCAATCATTAATTCGACCCCGTTCAACTGACAGGCATTTTTCATTGCAACGGCATCTTCGACATTTAAAGCCATTGGTTTTTCACAGATAATATGTTTCCCAGCTTGAGCAGCTTGTAAAACATAATCCCGATGTAAAAAGGTCGGTAAACATATATCAACAATATCGATATCCTTTTCTTCAAAAAGACGGGGCAAGGAAGAATAATGAGGTATTGAGTATTTTTCTTGAAAATTCCGAACTTTTTCTGGAACAACTTCAAAAAAAGCAACTACGTTAGCCCCTGAGATTCTTTTCCAGCCCTCCATATGAACTCCAGCAATAAACCCAGAACCCAATAAAGCAATATTCTTCATAGAGATTGACCTCCAGAATTATCAATCATTTCTATTTGATGAATATACTTTTTATACTCACACCGAG
>JAAYUP010000197.1 GCA_012517635.1 Candidatus Atribacter alterifermentans | reverse complement strand
TTTCAGGATAGACCCTCATGCTGCTTTCGCAGCACCAGATGAGGATGAAAACTTAAGTGGTCTATCCTCTCAGTTTTTGTCTTTTACAATTTTTTTCATCTTACGCCGTAGGCTGCTATCCTGTTGTAGTTTACAGGATAGGATGGAGATCTGATATTATATTATAAATTGATTGATTTTTTTAAATGTTGGGGAGATCGTCTTGAGGAGGGATCAGTTTGAATCACATCATTCTTGGTTTTATAGCTAGTCTTATCGCTGGCTGTGCAACAGGAATTGGAGCTATTCCGGTTCTCTTTTTACGGAAACAACATTTTTCTCATCGCTTAAGAGACCTTCTTTTGGGGTTTGCAGCAGGAGTGATGTTGGCAGCGACAGCTTTCAGCTTATTGGTTCCGGCTATTGAATTTGGCGGAATATGGATTGCTGTAAGTGGAGTTATAATTGGAGCACTTCTTTTAGATGGTGTTGATAAAGTTATCCCTCATGAACATTTTGAAATGGGACGAGAAGGAGTAAGCTCAAACCTTCGACGTATTTGGCTCTTTGTTTTAGCGATTACTATTCATAACTTTCCTGAGGGCATGGCGGTTGGAGTAAGTTTTGGAACTCAGAATATCTCAAATGGAATAACCGTAGCGACTGCCATAGGTCTACAAAATATTCCTGAGGGCATGGCGGTTGCAATCTCCCTGATTGGTGCAGGCTATAATCATACTGCGGCTTTTGGATATGCGCTTCTTACTGGTTTAGTTGAGCCAGTTGGAGGGCTTTTGGGAATATCTTTAGTCACCTTCATGAAATGGTTTCTCCCACTGGGGATGGCTTTAGCTGGTGGTGCCATGTTATTTGTCATCAGCGATGAGGTTATACCCGAAACTCATCATGGGACTCATTCTCGTCTTTCTACTTATGCTATGATGTTTGGTTTTATCGTTATGATGACATTAGATAACCTTTTCGGGTAAAGATATGGGAAATCTAGCTGAAAAAGCCAAAAAAGAGGCTCGGATATTGATTGTTGAAGACGATCCGAAAATTTCTCGATTACTGGAACTCGAACTTGAACACGAAGGATTTCTCATTCGTCGTTCAAGTACAGGCGAAGCGGCAGTTGAAGATTATTATTCTTTTCAACCTGATTTGATCATTTTGGATATCATGCTTCCTGATATCGATGGTTGGGAGGTTGCAAAAAGGATACGTCGGCTTTCTGATACAGTACTCATTTTGATGCTAACTGCAAGAGGAGAAATTGATGATCGGGTGAGGGGTTTGCAGTCGGGTGCAGATGATTACTTAATAAAACCCTTTGCGATTGAAGAATTATTAGCTCGAATAAATGCTTTATTTCGACGTGCTGGTCATTCTGCAAGTGTAGCCTTACAAATAGAAGATTTACATATTGATCCCCAATCCTATCAAGTTCATATTCAAAACCAGGAAGTTATTTTAACTAAAACTGAGTTTGACTTGCTCCTTTTTTTGATTCGCAATAGAGGTATTGTTTTATCTCGAGAGAAAATTTTGCAAAATGTCTGGGGACCAGATTTTTTTGGAACTCCAGGAGTTGTCGAAGTCTATATGAATTATCTTAGAAAAAAACTGGGTGGAGAAGGGAAAAGAATTAAGACCGTTCGAGGAGTTGGTTATACCTTTGTGAAGGATTGAATCTAAAGATGAAACTTTCCGTTCGCATGACTTTATTTAATTTTGTTTGCTTGTTTGCTTTGACTATGCTGGTTTTTTTAGTTTTGTATGGTTTTTCTCGAAAAAGCATATTAGCATCGGAAGAAGAAGATATTTTTCGTCGCTCTCAAGTTGGTGGCATGAGAATGATGCATGGCTTTATGGCTCGTGGAAGGACATTTCCTGGTGATTTTCTGGTTGGGGCTTGGGACAATCAAACCCTCCAGGTTGTGCAAAACCCCTGGGATCTCGATCCACAAATATGGAAAGAAGGCATAATTGAGAGAGATGGAGAACATTTTCTTTTTATATCAATTGAGCGATCTGGAGAGAAATATTTATTGGGGAAAAATGTGAGTACCTCGATCCATTCTTTAGAGCGAATTCGAATTGTAGCCTGGTACTTAATACCAATTTTGGCAGGTTTAGTATTATTTATAGGCTATTTTTTAACTGAATACTGGTTAAAACCTTTAAGGGAATTGAACCGAGCTCTATATAAAATGGGTTCAGAAAATTTATCCTCCCGTTTTCCTGTGGCTTCTACCATGGATGAAATTGAAGAACTAAAGTTGGCGCTCAATAAAATGTTACATTCTTTTGAACAAGGATATTTAATTCAGAAGAGATTTGTTTCCAATGTTTCTCATCAACTCAGAACTCCTTTAAGTTCAATTATTGGTTATATACAAATGCTTCAGAGGTGGGGAGATGAGAATCCCAAGATACGTAAGGAAGCGATCGATGCCATAGAAAAGACCGCTCAGGAGATGAGAGAATTGACTGAAAATTTGCTTTCTCTCAGTCGAGCTAGCCAGATTACAGAAATGACAAATATAGCCCTGGAGGAAGTTATAAAATCAATTATAGAACAATGGCAGAAAAAAAATCCACAACGACTCTTTCGTCTCTTGGTTAACGCATCACCTCATCTTAAAATTTCGGTTGACCATTTAAAAATCCTGATGGACGTTTTGTTAGATAATGCTGTGAAATATTCTATGAAGCAGATTGATATCATTATTAATGAAAGGAGTGTTACCATTAGAGATTATGGTCCTGGGATACCCGCAGAGATCCAAAATCGTTTGGGTGAGCGGTTTCTTCGTGGACGAAATACTGTTGAGAAGCCGGGATGGGGAGTCGGCCTTTCTTTGGCCTTTGAAGTTGCCGAAAGGTTGGGCTGGAAATTGTTTTTTGAAAATGTGATTCCCGGTCCTGGATTACAGGTTTTGATTGTTTTTTCTTCAAATCAAAATGGTAAATCGGGTGCCGAGTAGCTGAATGAGGTGATTTTTCTGTTCATGTCCAATTGATTATCGCAACGTTTCCAATTTAGCAGGCATTTTTCTTTCTTTTTTAATTCAAGAAGAGTAAAGGCTTCGCCGAGCCTGTGTATAGGAACTCGAAATCGAATTTTACTCTCATTAGGATTTAGCTCAAGGTATTTTTTATCTCGACAGAAACAGATTAACTGGTTGACCATTAGTTGAAAACAAGCCGGATTGATTGTAAGAAAGAATTCAGCAAAGAGTTCCATTTCTGTAATGCCAGAGCTCTCTAAAACTATGTCAGCAACTTGCTGATAGGCATTGATAAGACCTCGAACTCCTAACTTTTTCCCACCAAAATACCGAGAGACAATAACCAGAAGATTTGTAAGGTTGCGTTGCAAAATCGATCCTAAAATTGGACGGCCGGCAGTTCCATGTGGTTCGCCAGAATCGGTAGAAAATTCAAGTGATGGATTGTAACCAAGGCGCCAAGCATAACACCAGTGATTGGCATCGGGATAAAGAGATTGAATCTGGTGTACTTTTTCTCGAATCATTTCTTGGGAGGTTACTGAAAAACTGTGAGCAATAAATCTCGACCGATCAACCACCAACTCAGAGACGCTTTCTTTTTCAAGAGTCAGAAACCTACGAATTTCCTTTTCCATAGTTCGTATTAATGGTATCATACTTTTCAATATTTTTGTGGAGACGGTCATGGATGTTTTAGTAGAGAGAAAAAAGGGGATCATTAAAATTCTTTTTGTGAGTTTCTTCCAAATAGGAGCTTTTACCTGGGGAGGGGGATATGCTATGGTCCCTTTAATACAAAGGGAACTAGTCCAAAAGAAGAGGCTCATGAATGATGATGATTTTATAAACATTTTATCTATAGCACAAAGCTTTCCAGGAGCTATTGCTATTAATACGGCTGGTTTAGTCGGAAACCGGCTTGCTGGTTTTCCTAGATTATTGGTGGCTATTTTCGGTTCGGTTCTTCCTTCATTCATGATTATGATTATGGCAGCAACAGTATTATTTCATTTTGGAGATCTGGTTCTCGTGCAACGGTTTTTTCGAGGAGCAGTCCCAGCTATTGTTGCACTGATTGCGACTGGAATTTTATCTATTACCAAAAGAGCTCTTAAGCACCGCTTTGATCTTATTTTGTCAGGCATCCTTTTTGTTTTAGTTTTGGTTTTTGATTTTCATCCATTTTGGATTATTTTAATTGGTGCGCTGACAGGTTTAGTGAGGAAATCTTGATTTATTTTTATCTTTTTTTAGCCTTTGTTCGTATCGGCTTTTTAGCCTTTGGAGGAGGGATAGCCGTTCTCCCCTTGATCCAGAAAGAAATTGTTGATACCTATCAATGGTTAACCACCACCCAATTTCTGGATTTAGTTACGCTCTCCGAGCTTACCCCGGGTCCAATTGCTATTAATTCTGCAACCTTTGTTGGATATAAAGTCGGAGGATTCTTTGGTGCGGTGATTGCAACTGGAAGCTTTTGTCTTCCTTCGATTGGTTTTATAATATTTATATCAAAGTTTTTAAGTCTATTTGAAGGGAATGATCATGTTCAGAAGATAATGAAAGGGCTTCGGCCTTCGGTTATAGCACTTATGTCATTAGCTGGTTTTTCGATTGCTCAAAATGGAATTATGGACTGGTTTGCTGTCATTTTAAGTGTTGTTTCCTTCATCTTGGTTTGGAAAAAAATAATTGACCCAATTCTTATGTTGATTTTAGCTGGATTAGCTGGTATC
>JAAYUP010000196.1 GCA_012517635.1 Candidatus Atribacter alterifermentans | reverse complement strand
CAATCCGGGGGTCCATGTTTGGTGAAATGACCTTCAAATCTAAATCATAATATTCATAAATATCGGTATCCGGTGGCAAACTGAACTCTCGGAGCCAATTCTGGTAAAAATTTGTCCAGTAAAAATCACTCAATGGGACCCGATCTGGTTCTTTTCTCAATTTTAAAGCTGTCTCGACCCGTTTTATCTTCACTTCGACTTTTTCCATCTATTCTATCTACCTCAATAACTTTCTATCCTGAAAATACACGGGCATGATAAATCAAGCCCCTACAAAATAATTTAAAATGTAGGGGCGCAATTTATTGCGCCCGATATTCATACAATGTAGCGACATGCCATGGCATATCGAATCTTGGACTTTCATCCTCATCTGGTGCTGCGAAAGCAGCATGAGGGTCTATCCTTTCAACTGATATAGATCAGGATACCAGCCGTATTCATAGACGGTTTCATACATGGAGATGATATTCCCGATGGGAATTTCAGTTAAAAGGTGCTGGCTTGGAGAAAGGATAAATCCGCCTCCTTGAGCCATAGTTTTCAGGCGATGAAGAACTTCGTTTCGGACTTCAGTGGGAGTTCCAAAAGGGAGAGTCTGTTGGGTATCTATTGAGCCATGAAAAGCCAGGTCTTTCCCAAATTCTTTTTTCAATTCCTCAGGAATCATCCCCCGAGCTCGAACTTGAATCGGATCAAGGACATCCAAACCCATTTGAATAAAATCCGGAATGAGTGGTCTTACCGAGCCACAGGAATGGAGTTGTACAATGAGTCCAAATGACTTAGCCAGTTCCCACAATCGTTTAAGATGAGGTGCAAAAAATTTTCTCCAGAGTTCCGGACTGACGATTGGACAGTTCTGCATTCCATAATCGTCACCCATAAAAAATATATCAGTATAACCGGCACCAACTTCAAACATAATTTCTGCCTGTCGGAAGTAAAAATCGGATATTTTTTGAATGAGAACCATGACCAACTCCGGAGAATCATACAAAGCAATTAAAAAGCGGTCCATACCCATAAGGTCCATCGCCCAAAAAGAAATCGGGGCCCAAGGACCTCCATAAACCGCATACCCTTGCTCATGAAAATTACGGCACTCTTGAGCATAATGTTGATAATCATAATGATCGATATTCGCGTAAACCTCCCAGGGATACTCTTCAATATCTTTTATAGTCTGGGCATTTTGAAGTGGATGGTCCAGAGCATATCCAAAAAACAAACCACCGCGCTTCACTCCGAAAAGCCCATCGCGTGATCCATCAGGATATACTTTTAATTCCGGACCAATATAAGGAGCCCAAGCCCAGCGAAAATCAATATGGAGTTTTTCCAGGAGAGCGAGCTGAGCGTTTAACTTTTTCCTTTCAAAAAGAGTTCCATCCACCCCCATAAACGTTTTTGACTCAAAGTCATGAGAAGTTGATATACCATAATAATCGATGAGAGCATCCATTACTTCCTCGACGGCTGAAATATCAATTGGAATCCTGTCGGGTTCCTGATGTCGGATAGCTCGCAATACTCGCTCTCGAGAATTCATGACTTCTTTTTTCATGCTGAACCCCTCACTTAATCGCTCCAAAAGTCAGTCCTTTAATTAATTGCTTTTGAGTGAGCAACACAAAAACGATCGCCGGCACCAGCATGATCACCGACATGGCACACATTCCTCTCCAATCAATGGTAAACTCCTGAGTAAAATCATATAAGCCAACTGGAAAAGTTTTAGAGAGTGGTGTTCGGGTAATAACACTGGCAATTTGGAATTCATTCCAGGAAGTTAAAAAAGCAAATATTCCACTGGCAGCCAGCCCAGGAAGAGCAAGAGGAAGGTCAATACGCAGGAAGGCTTGCCAACGAGAACATCCATCTATCTGCGCTGCTTCATCGAGAGTGGAAGGAATATCTTTAAAAAATCCTTGCATCAACCAAGTTGTAAAAGGAATGGTCATGGCTGTATAAATAAGAATAAGGCCTGAAATTCGATCCAACAAACCCGTACGAGCAAAAATTACAAACAAAGGTAAGCTCACCGAAATACCTGGTATTGAGCGGGCTAACATCATACCTATAAAAAGTTGATTCCCACCCTTAAATCGAAAACGAGCAAAACTATACCCAGCAAAAGTTCCTGTTACCAAGGCTAAAAACGTGCTAAAAATTGAAGTCAAGAGAGAGTTTTTGAGATAACTATAAAAGGGAATTGACTTTTAAGTATGACCTGCCCCTAATAACTGAGCAAAAGTCTCAATACTTAAACGAGAAGGAATATAGATTGGTGGCCGAGCATTCACCTCAACTTCAGGTCGCATAGCAGTCATAATAATCCATAATACCGGAAGAAAAAAAATCAATACTAAAAAATAGACAAAAAGATTATACAGTTCCTGCTTTATTTTCCTTTGTCTTTTTGAAACTGGACGAATATTGATTCCTTGGCGATCCAACATTAATAGACCTCCTGAAGGCTTTTTGATAATTGTCTGAATAAGTAGATAACAAAAGCAAACGAAACTGCTACCGTTATAAAAGACATCGCAGTTCCCATTCCAAATCTATTGTTGTTTATGGCTAAACGATAGGTATAGGTCCAAATCATTTCCGATCGATTGGCTGGGCCACCTCCGGTCATAATTCGGACCAAATCATAAGCCCTCCCAAGATCGAGGGAGCGAATAACCATGGCAATATAGATAAATGGGCTTATCAAAGGAAGGGTTATATAGCGGAACTGCTGCCAACCACTTGCTCCATCTACCGAAGCCGCCTCGAAGGGCTCAGTTGGTAAGCTCACTAATCCGGCTAAAAAAATAATAACCATAAATGGGGTGCTCATCCAAATTTCAGCAATGAGAATAGCCAACAGATTCATTGGATAATGAATGAGCCAGGGAATAATTTGATAGTCTCCAGTCAGTGAATACAAAAGATTATTGACTAAACCGACTTGATCATTAAAAAACCACTTAAATTGAAATCCGACCAAAACTGGGGCAAACATCATAGGAGCCATAATAGCAGTACGAATGACTCCTTGTCCTCGGGTTACTTTAAACATCAGTTGAGCAATAAAAAGCCCCAAAATAAATTCAACATTAACCGCTAAGGTCATGAATAGAATAGTATTCCAAAAAGCTCGCCAAAATATTTCGTCCTGAAAAAGTTGGATATAGTTTCGAAAACCAATAAACTGAGTCGACGCTGGTTTTAATAAATTCATATTGGTTAAACTTAAAGAAAAGGAATAGATCATGGGGACAACTATGAACACAGCAATAACGGCAAGAGCTGGAATAATCATAAACCAGGATAAATAACGATTGGTTTTTGGCAATTTTCTTAAATCTTTTTTTGGTGTGGAGTCATTATCTCGACTCATTTCAGCCGGACACCCCCTTTAAAAAATGAAAACGGGGGATTTCCCCCGTTTTCATTTGTCAATCATAGTAACCGGCTTCTTCCATAAGCAATTCAACTTCTTTAGCCGCCTGATTAAGACCTTCTTCAACCTCTACATCGCCCAACATTATGGCTTGGAGCTTCGGATATAAGATATTTGAAATTGGAATCCATTCGGCAACGATAGGAGGAGGTGTAAAGTCTTGGTTAATTTGAACCTGCATTAATTCAAAACGTTTCTTTATTAAGGGATCAGTTGATTTTTCTGCCTCTTGAATAAGAGTTTCAAAAACTGTGTTTCGAACTGGAATATACCCAATCTGACCTTCGAATAATTGTGGTTCATAACTGGTTATATACTTTACAAAAGCAACAGCTGCTTCTTTATTTTTACTTGATTTCGTGACTGAAAAACAATGAGCTCCTCCCCAGCCACCGTGGATACCAGCATCACCTTTCGGTTGACGACTAATATCGAACTTCCCCGCCACATTAGAATTTTCGGGATTTTGAAAATAAGAATACCAGCCATACCATTCAGTGTACATAGCGATGTTTCCATTGGCAAATGTAGCAGCAACATCATCCCATAAAAAGTTGACCATACCAGGCGGCATGGCTCCCGCTTGATAAAGATCTCGAAGCATAGTTGCAACTTTGATGCCTTCTGGGCTATTAAAAGCAGGTTTATAATTTTCATCGATAATCTTTCCACCGTGAGCCATCAGAATATCCCAGAAACGGCCTGATAAGGCTTCTTCCTTTCCGGCAAACTGCGTTCCATAGATCTCGGGAGGTTTGGATAGGAAAATAGCGATATCTTTAAATTCATCCCAGGTCTCGGGAACTTTCAATTCTTTCCCGAATTTTTCCTGATAGGCTTTTTTCATTTCAGGATCATTAAAGATGTCAGTTCGGTAATGAAGAGAACTGATATCGGCATGGCGTGGGATTTGCCAAAGATGTCCGTTTTTCTGGCAGTATTGAATGACTTTTGGTGAAAAATCTTTTAATTCCTCTTCAGTAAAGTATCCTTCTAAGGGTTCGAGAAAATCGATATATTGTGAAAAGAAACTTGTGTGATCCCAGCAAACGTCATAATCGACTGTCCCAGCAGCGAAATCAATTTTCATCTTTTTGTCGATATCAAATCCGTTTCCCTTATAAACAATCTCGACTTTGGCTCCGGTTAATTTTTCAAATTCGGGGATGAATTTTTCATAGATTTTTTCGTAGTCTCCCCCACCGATGAAACATGCCTTTAAGGTAACACCGTCAAATCGTCCTAATTCTAAACCAAATACCGTACTGGTTGATAAAATCAATAGTATAACTATTCCAACAAAAAGAATCTTTTTCAAGGTTATTCCCTCCTACTTAAAAATTAAAAACTTTCCTCACCTTTGAAAGAACTCCCTCTTTATAAAACCAATATCACCACCCTTCTTGATCATATTGTAACCGATTTCATCTTATCATTGCCCTAAATGAATTGTCAATAAATCCTAAAAAGTTCTCTTCACCATTTTCCAAGGTGTGCCTCATTTGTAAAATTCAATATTTTCCTTTTATATAAGGGATTTTATAAATTTGAAAAAAAATTCTATAAATCATACTTTTTTATTTCTCTTTAAAATTTGACATTTGAAAGGGAAAAAGGATAATATTAATGAAATCGGTTGCTTTTTACACCTTGAATAAAGGAGGAATATATATGAGTAAAATTGGTGTCATTACTTTTTCTGATGGACGCCCTCATGTTCACCAGGAATTATTAGCTATGAATTTAAAATTTCAGGATAACTTAGTAAAAAAACTTCAACAAGCCGGTCATGAAGTCATTGTTGCTGATGAGCTCCCCTGGACCAATCAATTGGCAGTATCAGCAGGAAAAAAAATGCAGCTCGCTGGAGTTGATTGTACAATTTTTAATTATGCCATTTGGGCTTGGCCTCATTTTACCGTTTTAGCTGCTCAATTTGCCCCTGGTCCCTTTCTCTGCCTTTCAAATATCAATCCGGGATATCCTGGTTTAGTCGGAATGATGGCGAGCTCTGGTGCATTGGACAACATTGGAATTCCCTTTATTCGAGTTTCGGGTGATATCAATCAGGAATCGACCTTTAAAAAAGTAAACTGTTTTATCAAAGCTGCTACCTGCTTGAAACAAATTCGTGGTGAAACGTTTGGATGTTTTGGAGGACGGCCAATGGGGATGTATACAGCTACCTCCGGAACTGATGCTTGGATGAAAACATTCGGAATTGATACCGAACATATCGATCAATGGGAAATAGTGCGGCGCTCAGAATTCTTGCTTGTTCAAAACACAAAAAAAATTGAACAGGCTCTTCAATGGTGTGAAAAAAATATCGGCTTGATTCAATATGATGGAAAGCAATTAACCCCAGAAATTTTAAAGAAACAAATCGCCTCCTACTACGCGGTTAAAGAATTATGTCAAGAAATGCACTTGGATTTTTGCGGAATTAAGGGTCAACCCGAACTCACTAATAATTTCTGTACTATGGATGTTGCCGAAGCATTTATGAATGACCCCTATGATTTCGATGGCCCTAAAGAACCGATCGTTTGTTCTACCGAAGCAGATATGGATGCGGCTTTAACCATGGAAATCTTTAAAAAATTAGCCAAAACCCCAGTCCTATTTGCTGATGTTCGCCATTGGCATGATGATTATAAAATTCTGGACTTGTGTAACTCTGGTGAGCACGCCACCTACTTTGCTGGAGCCAGCTTCGATTATCGCGATAATCTTCCTCGAGTTTCTTTGCTCCCTGAAGGTTTCTATTTCCAAGCTGGTGGTGCTGCGGTTCACCATCTTGCTCATCCAGGAAAAGTCACCCTGGCTCGATTAGGAAGAAAAAATGGAAATTACTGGATGGCTATTTTAACTGGGGAGTTTCTCCAGTTTGATGAAAAAACCAACCAAGAAATCATGGCTCGCACTCAAGCTGAATGGCCCCATGCATTTTGTAAACTTGATACGAGTATTGAACGATTTATCGAAAAGTTCCCCTGCAACCACATTCATGGAGTATATGGTCATTATTTTGAAGAGCTCAAAATGGTTTGTGAATTTCTTGGTATTCAATGGGAAATCATTTAGGTTAAATCTATAAATAAAAAAAGAGCGGGTATAACAAAAATCCCGCTCTTTTTAAAATATTGATGCAAAAACTATAATTCAGGCCCAAAGTGTTTTAACATGACCAGCATAGTATTTTCACTCTGATTGGTAATAATTATTCCTTCCCGAGCAGCCTTTTGAGTGACAAACAATTCATCGCTCGTCATTTCTCCAAATCGAATTAAACTTGGAGTATCAATAGTTAGTGGCCCAAACTGACCATGACCCTCGATGGTAATTAATCCATAAGCTTCCTTATCTTTGATGGTAACTGTGCTTCCGGGAAACACTCTTAACTCTTTAGCTGAGAAATCGCTGGATTTATAAGAAACCCAATATTCCTCATAACCCTCCGATCTCATCTCTGCTATGGGTTTGACTGGTTTGGGTTCGGCAAATCGGTTTTGATAAAAGTTCGGATCAACGTTTAAATCCCAGTTTATCAAGTTAATGATATAATCAAGATCGTTTTTATGCTCTTCAGGAACATTTTTGACCAGTAATTCCCAAGGCGTCGGAACCTCCCACACCAGTGATTGGAACATGGCAAAAACATCCGAACTTCTCTGAGGTTCATAAGTTAACAACGATCCAGGTGCATGGAGTACACCAGGGGGGACATCCCACCCAGTTCCAGGTTTGAGTTTATATGCTCGAGACAAATATAATATCCCATTATCACCTTTATTCCAATTTTCTAAACATTTTCTTATATCATCTTTGGTTGTTCCAGGATTAAGACCGAAAAAAGTATAAGGGAACCAGCCACCATGGTTATTTAGCTGGGCTGGAAAATAGTATGACTCTGGTTTCCCCATCGCCCCAACATGAGCGGCTGCATCATCATCATGATGAAGATGATGAGGGAGGGGTTCCATATTATCAAAAAACTTACTAAACATTAACCAGCCACCATATTTCTTTATAACATCGGCACCTAAGATATCATTCCCCATGATCTCAATTGCTTCTTTAAGAAGAACTTTTTCTTCTTTCATTCCATCTTTAAAATATATATAGCTTAAACCCTCATCTGGAAGCGTTTCTGGTCCAT
>JAAYUP010000195.1 GCA_012517635.1 Candidatus Atribacter alterifermentans | reverse complement strand
TCTACCCGGAATAACTGAAATATACAATGAGGCTGTGGTTAATACTTTATCGACCTTTCATCTCTATCCAAGGTCGCTTGATGACCAGAAGAAATGGTTTGAAAAACATGGAGAAAAATACCCTCTTCTTATTGCTGAAGAGGATGAATCAATAGTTGCCTGGGCCAGTCTTTCTCCTTATTCGGAACGAGAAGGTTATCAATATACTGTTTCCGATTCAATATACGTCCGTCAGGGATATCGACAAAGAGGAATCGGATATGACCTGCTTCATGGTCTAATCAGTGAAGCTCAAGCCCTCAAATATCATTCGGTAATAGCTATTATTGCAAGGGTGAATATCCCCAGTATTAAACTTCATGAAAAATTGGGTTTTATTTGTCGTGGAGTTCTGCCCGAAGCAGGATATAAATTTGGTAAATGGGTTGATATCTGCCTTTATCAGAAAATGTTGTAATGAGAAAGAACATTCCCCGAATATGAACCTGATATATAAAAGCCTGCAAGCTTGGTGAATCAATCCCCTACAAAAGATAATTATTTACGGTGGAGCGACATTTATTGTACCTGTAGAAGTATTAACTGCTTATTTATCATTCAGCCTCATTTTAAGGTATAATGATTGTTGATAGTACAGCAAGGGAGGTGTATAGAGTGTTTTGGGGAAAGTTATTTGCCCTTATTTTGGCATTAATATCCTTATTGGTGGCGTTTTTTGTTGTGGTCATGATTTTCAATGTGATATCGTTAATTGCCATCCAGCAATGGCTTTTATCTTTTTATCTTTTCTTTACACAAAATATTTTCTTTAAAATATTAGGAGTGTTGGTTGCCGCTCTATTCGTGTTTTTGGCATGTGCTTTAATGCGATTTCTGCTTCCAAAAATGGATAATTCGATTGTATACGAAACACCGGAAGGAGAAATTAAAATATCATTTAACTCTTTAAAGGCTTTAACAAGAGAAGCATTACGAAATGTTGAAGAAGTGGTAAGTGTTGAACCAGAAATAACCAAAGCTGGCAATGAAGCTCAAATTCTTCTTCATCTTCAAGTTAAATCCGATACATCGGTACCGGACTTATCATCAATGATTCAAAACAAGGTTCGGGAGAAGATAGAAAGGCAAACTGGTATTATTGTAAAAAATATTAAGCTCTTTGTTGACTTAAAATCCCAGGAAAAACCGGTCGAGAACTCTTAAAAATCCATATCCTCTTAAATAAAATAAAATTGATAAAATGAGTAATGTCGTGATAGTATTGATTTCTTTTATCAAGATTACATCCCAGGAAAAAGTACCCATAGAATGAGGATAGGGATGAAAAACTGGCAAGTAACGCGGCACTTTTTGTTGATAATTGAGATATTCTTCCTTAAATTTAGTTGTAAGGAATTGTTCTTCTGTATAGATGATTGGATGATACAAAAGGAAGAAAAGGAGATAAAACAAAGGAATCATAAAAATGTAACCTGAAAGAAGTGAAATTCCAGTTCCAATGATGCCATTCGCAAGGTAGAGCGGGTTCCGAACAAAAGCATAGGGACCAGCCGTAGTAAGCTCAGTTGCCTCAGTCATTGGACCGCGGTAATTTTTAATGTAACCTACTCCCCAAATTCGAAATATTTCTCCAATAACGAGAATGAACAAGCCGGCTATGAATAAAGTGGTTTTTACTTGTGCGAAAAGAAAAACCAGAAGCCCTATAATTCCCCAAATTATTCCTCGATAAGGGAAGAGAAAAGCTCCTAACTTTTCAGTTGATTCGGAAAAGCTGCGTTTCATGTTAAACCTCCATTGCTATTTCTATCCTGAAAATACACGGGCATGATAAATCAAACCCCTACAAAAGAATTAAAAAATGGAGGGTCGCAATGTTTTGCGCCCGATCTTCATATAATGGAGCGATATGCCATGGCATGTCGAATCTTGGATTTTCATTGTCATCTGGTGCTGCGA
>JAAYUP010000194.1 GCA_012517635.1 Candidatus Atribacter alterifermentans | reverse complement strand
GGTCTATCCTCTCAGTTTTTGTCTTTTACAATTTTTTTCATCTTACGCCGTAGGCTGCTATCCTGTTGTAGTTTACAGGATAGAATAATGTGTAAACCTTTTTAAAAGATAAATTATAGGATCTTAACAGAAATTTATAAGAAATTATTGGGAAACAAAAATTCTGGATTAGAATATTAAATTATTTTTGAATATCTGTTTTTATTTTGAAAACAGGGTAGTATAATTTACTAAGTATATCGAATAACTAATAAAGGCATGGTAATAAACTATGTGGGACTATACCGAAAAAGTTAAAGATCACTTTCTTCACCCACGGAATGTTGGAGAAATTGAAAATCCTGATGCCGTGGGTATTATTGGGAATATTGTTTGTGGTGATGCTTTAAAACTTACTCTTAAGATAGATGCTAAAACTCATCAAATAATAGATGCGAAATTTCAAACTTTTGGTTGCGCCTCAGCAATTGCCAGCTCATCAGCTTTAACCGAGTTGTTAAAAGGAAAAACCATTGAAGAGGCACAAAAAATTAGCAATCAAGATATTGCAGAATTTTTAGGAGGACTCCCTGAAGAAAAAATGCATTGTTCGGTTATGGGGAAGGAAGCTCTAGAAGAAGCTATAAAAAATTATAAAGGGGAAACTCAACCTATTGAATCTCAAGGGAGAATTGTCTGTAAGTGTTTTAATGTTTCAGAAGAAAAAATTCGCAAAGTTGCCCAAGAAAATCATCTTACAACAGTTGAGGAAATCACCAATTTTACCAAAGCCGGCGGTGCTTGTGGGTCTTGTATTGGAGAGATTGAAGCTATTCTGAAGGAGGTTTGGTCTGTTCAAGAACCAGTTAAAGTTGATACAAGCTCTCCCAAAAAACTGACTAATTTGCAAAAAAACGCTCTCATTCAAGACATTTTAGAACGAGAAATTCGACCAAGGTTACAATCTGATGGTGGTGATATCGAATTGATTGATATTGATGGAAATAAAGTAATTGTAAGTTTTCGTGCTATGTGTGTTTCCTGTCCTATGGGTGAAATAACACTTAAAAGTATTGAAGATAGGCTCAGGGAAGTTGTTGGTAAAGAGATCTCGGTGATTAGAGAATGAATACTCTTTATTTTGACAATAATGCAACGACCCAGGTTGCCCAAGAAGTCATCGATTGTATGCTTCCTTATTTTCGAGACTATTATGGCAATCCTTCGAGTATGCATACCTTTGGAGGAAAGGTCTATCGTAAGATAGAAGAAGCTCGGGAAAAAGTCGCATCGCTCATTGGAGCAGATCCAGATGAAATCTTTTTCACGAGTTGTGGAACCGAAAGCAATAACACTGCTATTATGAGTGCTATCGAAACCAATCCAGAGAAAAAGCATATTATTACAACCAAAGTCGAACATCCAGCGGTTTTAAACTTTTGTAAACATTTAAGCCGCAAGGGGTATCAAGTGACCTACTTACCGGTGGATAGCAAGGGGAGATTAGAAATTGAATCGTTTTTTCGGGTTATTGACAATGATTTAGCACTGGTTTCAATTATGTATGCGAATAATGAAACCGGAGTGATTTTCCCCATAGAAAAGATTGGCGAGTTACTTAAAGGAAGAAAAGTGATTTTTCACACAGATGCCGTTCAGATTGTAGGAAAATTGCCAGTAAACGTGAAGAACCTTCCAGTTGATATGCTTTCTCTTTCAGGACATAAAATCCATGCACCCAAAGGAATTGGAGCTTTATATGTGAGAAAAGGAACCCAATTCTATCCTTATATTATTGGTGGTCATCAGGAAAATGGGCGTCGAGCAGGAACGGAAAACGTTGCTTTTATTATTGGTTTTGGAAAAGCTTGCGAGATAGCAGCAAAAAACATTCAGAAAGAAGTTCACTTCGTAAAACAACTCAGAGATAAGTTAGAAAATGGTTTATTAAAGAATTGTCCAGATGCTAGTATCAATGGGGACACCGAAAACCGACTTCCTAATACTTCAAATATGAGTTTTGAGTTTGTCGAAGGAGAAGCAATCCTTCTTCGATTGGATGAATACGGTATTTGTGCTTCCTCAGGTTCAGCTTGCACATCAGGGTCTTTAGAGCCAAGTCATGTATTACGGGCTATGGGTGTTCGTAACACTGCTATCCATGGTTCAGTGAGGTTTTCTTTGAGCAGGTACAATCAGGAGAAAGAAATTGATAAGGTAATCGAAGTTATGCCGGAAATTATCAAAGATCTTCGGCTTATTTCTCCTTTCGGCCGGGAAAGACGAATAGAGAAAGGATGTACATCTTGAAAAAGAAGAAAAAAGGGCGATTATTATATCGCCCTTTTTTATTTCCAAAATAAACCACAATGACACCGACCATTTTTTTCAACATCCCCTTGGCGGGTATAAATACAAGGGCAAACATTGTCTGGAATGTTGTCAATTCGACAAGGACAATAGAAATCTCCAAATCGTTGATGCTTTTTAAGCAAACCTTCCACCAGTGCTTCCTTCATTTCATTGAAATTGTAACCACGGAATCGAGCAAAATTATCCATTCTTTGTCTTATTTCATCTTCTAAGGAGATATCCTTAGGTCGCTCTAAAACTATTTGATCTTGTTTTAAAACCATTACTAAGACTGCACCACAGACTGGACAAATGATCCTTTTCCCAGCTTCTTTTGTTTCTTTCAGAATAAAGTTGACCTGGCAGATTGGGCAGAGGATTTTTTCTTGGACATTCATTTTTCTAAAGCCTCCTTGATACGAAGCTCATCATAACCAACAATGACTTCATCATCAATAACAATAACTGGAAATGCTCGTCGACCAGAAATTTTCTGTACTTCACTGATGGTTTTTTCTTTTTCATCATCTTTGAGGAGATCCACATCTACTGATTCATAAACAATCTGATGATTGGTAAAATACTTCTTTGCCATGGCACAAAAAGGGCAAGTACTCAATGCATACAACATAATTTTTTTCATTTCTTTTAATTCCTCCTCTTCTTATTATCCGCTTATTCTTGTTGAATAATAGACAATTGATTGTTAGACTAATTATTTTTTTTGAATCTTCCCTAAAATACCTATAATATAAAATTAAGAGAAACCGATAGTTATCACAGATAATACGAAGGAAATTTTTTAAAAAGGATACCTGTCACTCATCATTCTATTCATTTTTCCTTTTCCAATAATAACCTTGGATTGATGGCTCGTTTTTGGCAAGACCGATGATTACGCCTTTAGGTTTTTTTGGTGATGATTTTTGATTTCAATTTTCTCAAGGTCAAATTAGATGTTTTAATTATTATAATTTAAACTCATTCGTTACAAATTTATTCATACTATTTTAAAAATTTAACTCGTTAAAGAGGTATTTATTTCAAGTAAAATATTAAAAAGAGATTGCTACCTTTATTTTATTTCAAACTACATTTTTAATAAAATGAATGAAGTGAAATCAACTGATTAAATAAAATAAAGGTGTAAAAAGGAGGGGAATATTCATGAAATTCAAAGATTTATATATAAAATTTCTAATATTAGGTTGGTTATTATTCCTGCTGTTTTCTCAAATACATCCATCTAATGGGAATTTAATGAATGCTTCGGCTTTTGCTCAGGGAATAAATATCCTTTTTCTACACCATAGTACCGGTCAAGTGATTTGGGAGGGCGGAGTTCCCGATTTAATAGACCGATATAACAATTTACACGGTACATCATATTTTATCGAAGCTCAAGAATTTCCCAAAGATTCTCCCTATGGATGGAATAACTATCCTTATGATTACTGGAATATCTGGGTTGAAAATGCTGGAGAAGAGCCATTTATGGATGAACCGACTCTGGAAATACTCACTCAAGATTACCAAATGATCATTTGGAAACATTGTTTCCCGGTGAGTGATATTGAGGGCAATAGTGGAGAAGCAGACGTGAGTTCCGATGTTAAATCCATTGAAAACTATCTTTAATTTATTCATATCGTAAAGCCGTGATTGGATCAAGCTTACTGGCTCGTCGGGCGGGGAGTATGCCAAAAAACAAACCGACAGCCAGTGAGACCCCAAAAGATATAACAATAGAGCCCAAACTGACGGTAGTTGCCCATTGGGTAAAATTTCCAATTAATTTTGCACCGATTGCTCCAAAAATGATTCCCAAGATACCGCCCAAACAACTTAGCACTGATGATTCAACCATGAATTGGAAAAGAATATCATTTGGACGAGCTCCGATTGCTTTCCGAAGGCCAATTTCTCGAGTTCTTTCTGTAACCGAAACCAGCATGATATTCATAATTCCGATTCCTCCTACAAGGAGAGAGATGCCGGTTATTGCTCCCAGAAAAAGGGTTATAGTTCCAGTGACCTGATTAATAGTATCAAGAATATCTTGCTGATTCATAATGGTAAACTGGTCAATATCGCCTAATTTTCGAAGAAAAAATTGTTCCACTGATTGAGAAATAGTATTCATATCCTCGGCAGAATCGGCTTGAATGGTGATGCTTTGTATATATCTTGAGCCAGTTAATCTTTTTTGAAGGGTTGTGAGGGGAACAAAGATTTGATTTCCCAAATCTTGAGGACCCATTGATTTCTTTTCCATAACACCTATTACTTCAAAATTTACACGTCCGATCCTGATTCTATTGCCGATGGCTTTATTGATATCTCCAAAAAGATCGATGGCAACAGTGTCGCCAATGACTGCATAATTATTTAAGTTGTTATAGTCATAATCACTAAAAAAACGCCCCAAAGAAGGGTTGAAATTGCGAACTGTTGGATAATTGGCAGTTGTTCCAACGATTGATACCGATGTGTTGTTTCTCCCGAAGACAACTGTTTGTCGTAAAGATGATTCAGCAATAATAGATTGGATACCTGGAATAGACATAGCCTCAAGATCTCGAAAATGCTCAATCTTCAAAATATTCGACATTCCCCTCATCATGATTGGTGCACCTGGCCGTTGCCGCATCGTTCCTCCAACCACAGTTAATAGATTAGAACCTAAACTTCCTATTTGATCGACTATAGAGGTTCGAACTCCAGTTCCAAGTGAAATCATAGAAACAACCGCAGACACTCCGATAATAATACCAAGCATGGTAAGAAAGGAACGAAATTTATTTGAAACCAGGCTGGAAATAGATGTTCTTAGGCTTTCGTAGACATTCATGAGATTACCTTCCTCCACCACCGAAAGGATCTCCCATTGAGATAGGGGGAGTATGTCGGTTGGTTACTAAGGGTATAGCTACCCTATCTCCAACATTTAAGCCTTCAATAATTTCTACTTGATTATCATTGCGAATTCCAATTTTTACTTCTTTTTCAATTGGTTCGCCTTCTTGAGTAGAAAGAAGTACAAAACCTTTTCCTTCTTTTTCAATAAGTGCTTCGAGTGGAATAATTATGGTGTTTTCTTTAAACTGTGTCGTTATTTCAACATCGGCAGTCATTTCAGGACGAATAATTCGATCGGGATTGGGAATAAGAACGGTAGCATCATAGGTAACAACGTTTTCAGTTATTTTTCCTAAATAAGAGATGGAATCGACCTTTCCATCAAAAGGTTTATCTGGAAGGGCGTCAAGAATTACTCTGGCCTTCATTCCTTCTTTAACGTGGGGAACATCAATTTCATTAATAGGGACAATAACTTTCATTGTGCTCATATCATCAATAGTTGCAGTTATATTGGTAGATGTTGTACTTCCGATTTGAATAATATCTCCAACTTTGACGTTCACATCAATGACAGTACCTGAGATTGGCGACTTTACTAAGGATGCATCTAACTGGTTTTTTATTGATTCTAAACTTGCCTTAATTTCATCAATATGAGCGCGACTGATTTCGACATCTTCTTTTTTTGGTTGTTTTTTTAGGTCATCTAATTTAGCCTTGGTAACATTTACTGCTTGTTCTTTCAAGATCGTTTGGTCTTCGCTTTGTTCTAGTTGTTCTTGTGATAGTCCTCCTGAAGCAAATAATTCTCGATGACGTTCAAGAGTTCGTTGGGCATTTTCTAAAGCGATCAAAGCCTCCTGGTAATTAGCCTCAGCTTGTTTAAGGTCAACCTCACTTGGTTGTTGAAGAAGCTTCTTGAGTTCTGCTTGAGCGGATAGCAGCTGAGACTCAATTTTTTGACGATTAATTTCTAATTCACGGGTGTCCAACTGAAAAAGGGGTTGATTTATAGTGACTAAATCACCAGATTTGACAAAAATTTGAACAACTTTCTCACCAATTTCTGATTTAACTTCAGCACGAGTAAGAGATTCAACCGTTCCGACTGCTGATATTGAGTTGCTGATTGAACCAATTTTTACTGGAACGATTTTGTAAGTAACAGTGTTTTCTTTTTGGCTTGAAGCAATATTATTTTTCATAAAAATAAACCAGATTACAACGAAGACAAGCACTAAAATTATGAATGAAATGACTGTTTTTTTTATCTTTTTTGACAAAGGAACTAGCCTCCTCAACCGATACTGAATGAAATCAGCATTGATAAATCTTTTTTAAATAACCGTTTTTTAACTTTATATAGATCTTTTTTATTAATTATAAGAGCTCTTGAAATGGGCTTCAAAAACATTGAAAAATGTGATTGAGACTCCTTGTGCATCATTATACTTAAAAATGTTGAACTCTAATAAAGTTGAATTTCTTAAACCAGTCCCAATTTCCATATTGTAATGTTATTTCTTTTTTAATGAAAATGTTCTCTTATCGAGCCAAATTTTTTTTAATTTGACTTCCTGAGTTCTCTCAATATTCTCTTTGTTTTGAGTTATTCCCATAATTGAAAAAGAAAAAAGAAGTGAGATTATCATTAAGGGAAAAATATACTTTTTCATTTCTTTTTCCTCCCTTTTTTAACTGGATTAATATTTTATTAAACCCTAGATCGATTATTTATTCCTAAAATAGTGTGATGACTAAAAGCTTTCAAGGAATTTGGGTTAGAATATAATCAAACTTTGTAGATTTAAACCAGCTTTGATTAATAAGAAAATAACCAGAAAATAAAAAATTTTTTTAACCGAGAAAAGAAACAGTTGTCATTGTCTTCTGTGAAATTTTATTTTGGCCGTCATGAATTCGATTATCAATGTGGGTCTAAAGATTCAGATATCATTCAATCGAATTATGTAAAAATAGGAAAAAATATATCGAATGAAACAACTTTAAGTATATGATCTACACCCAACTCATTGGCTTAAAATTTTAAAAATTTATAAAGTTTACTAAAGGAGGTTGAAGAAATTGAAGGTTATGACGGTTTGTGGTGAGAAAAAAGTTGAAGAATTAGGCGTTGTCCTCCCCCATGAACACATATTTATCGATATTAGCAATCAGTTTACTGAACCAGTTGATCATATTGATAGGAAATTGGCTTATCAAAAGGTTAGCTTAAATAACCTCGGCTATCTTCGTCGAGATCCCTATTTGGTTAAAGATAATTTAATTCTCTCTGAATACGATATTGCCCGTGATGAATTAATGATCTTTAAAGAATGTGGGGGGCAAAGCATCATTGACGTCACTCCTATTGGAACTGGTCGTGATCCCAGTCGATTACGACGACTCATGGAAGAAACAGGGGTAAATATT
>JAAYUP010000193.1 GCA_012517635.1 Candidatus Atribacter alterifermentans | reverse complement strand
GAAAATATAAAAATTTAAAGGTGACCACACTCGCTTAGTAACGCCCCTCTCTGGAAAGAGAGGTGAGGTAGGGGTTAATATTCATCATCCATAGTGAATGAAAACCGATCATTGATGTCTACTATTTCACAAAGCGAGGAAGAAAAGAAAAGTTTAAATCGTTATATTGTATGATATATTTACATTGTCTCACTTCAGGAGGTTGATATGATTGCTGATGATTTTGACCTATTTTTACTCGATGCCGACGGAGTAATCTATATTGGAGATCAACCCTGTCCCGGAGCGGTGGAAGCGATTCATAAATTGCAGAAACAGGGGAAAGGGTTGCGGGTTTTGACTAATGATTCTCGCCTTTCTCGACTGGAAATGCAGGAAAGACTTAACATGATGGATATTCACTTGAACAAGGAAGATATTATAACTGTTTCTTGGGCAACAGCTTGTTATTTGGTGCAGCAAGGGATTCAAAATGTTCAGGTGGTGGGGACCGATGGCTTAAAGAGGGAAATTGCTGATGCTGGTTGTCGTATTGTCAATCACCTTTCAGCCGAAGCGGTGGTGGTTGGTTTTAGCGAAAATCTCACCCTCTTTGACATTCAGGAAGCCATCCAAAGCGTAAACCATGGTGCGTATTTGATTGCTACCAATTATGATGTATCGTATCCAACTCCTTCAGGGAGGCAGATAGCCTCTGGTTCATTAGTGAGAATGATTGAAGCCGTATCAGGCCAAAAGCCTATAATTATTGGAAAACCATCCTTATATATCTTTCAGTTGGCACGGAATGGTTTTCCTGAGAATACGCGGGTGGTTATGATTGGTGACAGCCCAGATATCGATATTTTAGGAGCTCATCGAGCAAATATACCAGGGATTTTAGTATCATCTCATCCAGTTCATTATCCGACACCCCGTGATTATAGAATTCCCGATGCAGTAATCGAAAATCTCTCCAGTCTTTTTGAGCAATCTTTCCACCTAAAGTTTTGGCAAAAACCGGATTTCCCATGGCCGAGCGCTATCAAAGTGGCAGTGGCTGCTCTTCTTCTCGATCCCAATAGGCAAGTATTGCTGATTAAAAGAAAAGATAATGGATATTGGGCATTACCAACCGGAAAAATGGAACTGGGTGAAACCCTTGAAGAAGCGGTCATGAGAGAAGTCTATGAAGAAACAAGTCTGAGAATAAAAGTCAAGCATTTGGTGGGCATTTATTCCCATCCTTCCCACCAAGTTTTGAGCTATAATTCAGGTGAATCCATTCAATTTGTGACCTCCTGTTTTCTGTGCGAGTTGGTTGATGGCCACTTGGTCAACGATCAATCTGAAATTCTCGAATCCGGTTTCTTTCATGTTTCTTCTTTTCCTCAACCCATGGTTTCAGCTCATCAAAAGTGGATTCAAGATGCTTTGGAAAATCATGATAGGACGATATATGATTAGTCCGTTAGTTGGTTCTTACATTGATCATATTGAACGATAATATATTAGAAATGAATACCTGAGAAAAGGTGGAAGTAAAATGAAATTCCTCATAAAAAACCCAAAAATAGTGCGGTTTATTTTGTTTTTTTCCTTCATACTAATTTTTTTACTTTCTTTTCGTCAATATGCAACGGCTTTAGAAGAACCAGTTCGAGTGGTGGCGTCGATTGCACCCTTAGCTGATCTCGTATCATCTATAGGTGTAGACCACGTATCGGTCCATTTATTAGTTCCCAATGGTACTAGTCCACATACCTTTGATCCAAAACCTTCTGATATAAAAAAACTTGAGCAAGCTGATTTATTTTTCATTGTTGGTTTGGGTCTTGAAATGTTTGCCTATGATATGGCTCAAGCAGTGGGGAATAATCTTAAACTCTTGGAACTGGGGAAAGAACTTGAAGTCTTCAATGATCCAGAGGAAAATCGTCATGAGCATCAATTTGGGAATCCACACGTGTGGGTTTCATTACGGAATCTTTCAATTTTAGCGAAATCGGTTACCGAAGCATTAATAAAGGTTGATCCCTATAATAAAGAAATCTATTTGAAAAATGCTCAATCATATATAGACCAATGCCAGCAATTGGATCAATGGTTTACAGAAAAAGTCAAAAACTTAAAATCCCATTATTTTATTGCACAACATTCTGCCTGGAGTTACTTAGCACGGGATTATAATCTTGTCCAAATAGGTGTTATTGAGGAAAAACCCGGAGAAGAACCATCCCCAAAGAAAATCAAATCCCTCATTGATGACTTAAAAATATCAGAGAATCCCGTCATTTTTGCCGAACCCCAATTAAATCAGAAAGCAGCACAGATTTTATCACAAGAAACAGGAGTGAAGGTCATTATTCTTGATCCCCTTGGGTCATTTCCTGATGTTCCTTTTTTGGAAACCATGAAGGATAATTTAGAAAAAATTGCTGAAGCAATGCAATAGGTTTTTTAGATTCTATAAATATTCAATTCCTATTGACTTTTCAAATGCGTGTGCTATATTATCGGCAAAAGTAAATAAAGGAATGGCAACGAAGGGGAGTAGTAAAGGAAAGAAAAAACAGCAGAAAACCGGTGGTTGATGCAAACCGGTGTTTTTATTCCTTGAATCCGCCCTGGAGCCGTGAGAAGAAGGAAAATTCTCACCGTAACGTGCGTTAAATATTGAGGGTGGTATTCCACTGAAAAGGGTGGCACCGCGAGTTAGCTCTCGCCCCTATGGGTGAGGGCTTTTTTGTTTTTATTTATTATTATATTACCTATCATCTAAATCGAGCTGAATAAGGAGGTAAGATTATGAAATCATCCTTTTTAATGACACCAGGACCAACCCAAGTTCCTTCGCAAGTTTCTTTGGCAATGGCTCAGGAGATTATACACCATCGAGTACCAGCTTTTGGAACTCTTTTGAAGGATGTTACTGAAAAATTACAGTATGTATTCCAAACACAAAATGACGTTTTAATCTTCCCCGGAGCAGGTACTGGAGCCATGGAGGGAGCCGTAGTCAATTTCTTTTCTCCGGGCGATAAAGTCGCCTTCGGAATTTTAGGAGAATTTGGGAGTCGCTGGGCAGAAATTGCTGAAATATTTGGGCTGCAACCTATCCGTTTGGGAGGTGAATGGGGGAAAGCAGTTACAGCTCAAGATATCGATCTCCTCCTTAGTAGCGAAGCTGGGAAAGATGTAAAGGGCGTTTTTATTACCCACAATGAAACATCCACCGGAGTTTACTCGGATTTAAAGTCTATTGGGGAAGTTTGTCAAAAGCATAATGTTTTGTATTTAGTCGATGCAGTGAGTTCGTTGGTAGCAATCGATTGTAAAACTGATTTGTGGGGAATCGACGTCGTGATAACCGCTTCTCAAAAAGCTCTCATGACTCCTCCCGGTTTATGTTTCTTTAGTGTAAGCAAAAAGGCATGGGAATACAATCAAGAAGCAAAATGTCCAAGATACTACTGGGATTTAGCCAGTGCATTAAAATCGCTGAAAAAGCCGACTCCAGAAAATCCTTATACTCCAGCAGTTACTTTGCTCTTTGGTTTAAATGAAGCGTTGAACATGATTAAACAAGAAGGTTTGGAAAACTGTTTTAAGCGACATCTGCGTTTATCTAAAATGTTTCGTACCGGTGTAGAAGCACTTGGTTTAGAATTAATGGTTAAGGATGAGAAAATTGCATCTCCGGCAGTCACCTCGATAATGGTTCCCGAAGGAATCGAGGCCGGCAAAATCACCAGTTTTTTCCGTAACAATGGAATAGTTATAGCTGGTGGTCAAGGTCAACTAAAAGGAAAAATCATTCGAGTTGGTCATTTAGGATACGTTGATGCTTTTGATATTTCGAATACTCTCATCACTCTTGGTCGAGCATTTAAGTCTCAGGGAAAAGTTTTAAATACCGAAGCGGCTTTAGGTAAAGCTTGGGAGGTTTACGAACATGAAT
>JAAYUP010000192.1 GCA_012517635.1 Candidatus Atribacter alterifermentans | reverse complement strand
TCTTATCTTTTAAAAATATTTTTAAGGAAAAAAATACAAAAAAGATGAGATCCTAACGCGGGAAAGCACCGCTCAGGATTAGGGCGTTATAGTGTTCATGGTGAATTGTATTTACAAGATGGAATTAAAATAAGCTCTATTCATATGGATTGGTATGAGCTTATCACTTCCAAGAGATAAAATGGATTTCTAAATTAAGCTATAAAAAGACTATACAGATTTGGCTCTATAAAAATTGCACCGTTAAGGGGATAGATAGGAGGATTGGAGTGATAGACGAGTACATACTAGAAATGAAAGGAATATCAAAAGCATTCCCGGGAGTACAGGCATTAAAAAGAGTCGACTTTAATCTTCAGAGGGGAGAAGTTCATGCTTTGGTAGGTGAAAACGGGGCAGGGAAGTCAACTCTTGTAAAGATTTTATCCGGCGTTTATAAAAAAGATAAAGGCGATATTGTTTTAAACGGAACAAAAGTTGAAATTGGCACTCCTCAAGTAGCCCGCGAACTTGGAATAGCAACCATCTATCAAGAATTAGCCATGGTACCACAGCTCAGTGTTGCCGAGAATATATTTCTGGGAAGGCCAATATTTGGTAAATTTCATTTTATTAATCGCGCAGCTATGGAAGAAAAAGCTAAAGTTTTGCTTGAGAGCCTGGGTGTTTCTATTCAACCGTCTAAATTGGTAGAGGATTTATCCATCGGACAGAGACAGTTAGTCGAGATAGCTAAAGCGTTATCATTAGACGCCAAGATAATAGTTATGGACGAACCTACCTCCAGTTTATCACAAACAGAAACAGAATATTTATTTAAAGTGATTGATCGACTCAAAAGTAATGGTATTTCGATAGTCTATATATCTCATCGTTTTGAAGAGATTTTAAACGTCGCAGATAGAATTTCCGTGATTCGGGACGGAAATAATGTGGGTACACTTTCAGGTGAAAGTGCCACCCATGAAAAGATCATTGAGTTAATGGTAGGAAGAAAAATCGAGGAATTTTATATAAAGGTGAATGTCGACAGCGGCGAGCCAATTTTTTGCGTAGAAAACCTCTGGCGCAAGGGTGTCTTTTACGATATCAGTTTTGCAGTTAGAGAGGGAGAGATTCTTGGTATAACTGGTTTGGTAGGAGCTGGGAAAAGTGAGGTTGTTCGGTCTATCTTTGGATTGGATCCATTTGATGGTGGAAAGATTCTGTTTAATAACAAAGAAATATTTATCAAAAGCCCGATTAATGCCCGTCATTTAGGAATAGGGTTTTTACCTGAAACACGTAAAGAAGAAGGTTTAATGTTACCCCTTTCAGTTCGTCGAAATATCTCGATAACCGTCCTCGATTCCCTATGTAAATGGGGACTAGTTAATAAAATCAACGAAGTACAACTCGTGGAGAATTATGTCAAAACCTTGAAAGTAAAAACTCCAACTATAGAGGAAATCACGGTAAATCTGAGCGGTGGCAATCAACAAAAGGTAGCCATTGCGAAATGGTTGGGAATCATGCCAAAATTGCTCATTTTGGATGAACCTACCAAAGGGATTGATGTTGGAGCCAAATCAGAAATATACGCCCTCATTTCCGAATTGGTTAAAAATAAAGTTGGGATTATTTTAGTCTCTTCAGATCTCGATGAGGTTATGGCCATTTCTGATCGTCTCATCGTTATGCATGAAGGTATTATTACCGGACACTTTAAAACCAAAGAAGTATCGAAAATAGATGTTCTAAGTGCAGCTACCGGTTTTAATAACTCACAAACATCCATTTTCTCCGACACAGCGGCCAGGTGAGGTAAATCATGATTCAAACAACTTATCAAGAAACCAAGAAAATATCCGGATTGAGAATTCTTATCGATATTTTAAAACGCCATGGAATATTTGTTGCATTAATAGCTCTATTTATTGTCGGTTCATTGATTTCCGATGTTTTTTTAAGTTCTCGGAATATTTTTAACATTTTAAGACAATCTTCAATCGTTGGCATTATGGCCATTGGCATGACATTTGTGCTCATTGGGGGCGATATAGATTTATCGGTAGGATCCACTCTTTCCTTATGTATGGTCTTGGCGATAGGGTTACAACAACAGGGATTGGCACTGAGTATTTTAATAGTTCTTATTGTTGGAATATTAGCAGGATTACTCAATGGATTGCTCGTAGGTTTATTTAAGGCAAATGCCTTCATCGTTACCCTCGGTACTATGAGCATTATACAAGCCATAGCCCTTATTTATTCCAAAGGGTATCACATGCTTGGGGATCCAGAAAGCGCTTTTTCGATAATCGGGCGTGGAATGATAGGACCAGTTCCCATACCGGTAATAATCTTCGTAACCTTCGGCATTATATTTCACATCATACTGAGCAACTCAAAATTTGGTTATTCAGTATATGCTACTGGTGGTAATGCTAAGGCAGCTTGGGCATCGGGTATTCATACTGGTTTGACAAAGCTCGTTGCGTTTGTTTTAACCGGCTTTACAGCTGCAGTGGGAGCACTGGTCATGAGTTCCCGTTTGGCGAGCGCCCAACCATCAGCCGGACAGGGTTATGAACTTGACGTTATCGCAGCAGTCATTCTTGGTGGTACCAGTCTCTTAGGCGGACGAGGAAGTATTCTTCGGACAGTTATCGGTGCCCTTTTCTTTGCAGTGTTCAGTAACCTTATGATTCTGCTCAATGTAGCTTATCCATTTCAACTGGTTATTAAAGGAGCTATTATTATTTGCGCTGTTTGGGCCGATATCATTGGAAGGAGGGCTCTTCAGCAATGAACTTTCTTAAATTATTCGCAAAATATCGAGTGTGGTTTATTCTCCTTGGAATATTAATTGTAACTATTTTAATGAGTCCCAATTTTTTAACGGTTAGAAACATCTCAAATGTACTTCTGCAAACATCAATTAACGGCATTATTGCTTTAGGAATGACATTTCTTCTGATTTCAGGTGATTTTGATTTATCGGTAGGGTCAGTAATGGCCTTATCAGCCGCTCTGGCAATTGGTTTACAGCCACGTGGAATATTAACAGCGTGCATTTTAGCTGTTGTTTTGGGTTCGGCCATTGGGCTGCTTAATGGATTTCTTGTAACGAAAGCAAAAATTAACGCTTTTATAGTTACACTAGGCACTATGACCATGGTCCGAGGAATCGTATTGGCCTATACCAATCAAAGACCAATTTCTGGAACCAATTCTTCTTTCTTGAATCTATCTGGAAGTTCATGGTTAGGTATCCCTATTCCCGCCTTTATTTTCTTTGCCGGAGTCATCGTTTCTCATATCATCCTAACCTATAATTCCCTTGGTAGGAACTGCTTTGCTATTGGCGGTAACCGAGAGGCAAGTGTTTTTTCCGGGATTCGAGTTGATCGTTACAGAATCATCTACTTTACTATTTGTAGTTTTACTGCTGCGATTGCCGGTATAGTACTAGCCTCGCGGCTAAATACTGCAAGTCCGGTATATGGACAAGATACAGCTTTAATGGTGGTAGCTGCTGTATTATTAGGAGGTACAAGTCTCGCTGGTGGATCTGGGAGTGTCATTCAAACCTTGGCGGGTGTCATGATCATTGGAGTATTAAATAATAGCTTAAATCTAATGAATGTTTTCTCCTATTATCAAGGTTTAATTATAGGCATAATTTTAGTCGTAGTGACTATTCTCGATAGCTATTATGCTAAAAAGCGTAAATTCGAGGCGCAAATCATTACCAAGCGTTTAGAATTTAAAAAGGAACTGAATAAAGGAACGTGAAAGGGAGGTGAGGTATTTGGGGGATACATTAAAAAAGAATGGGGAGTGTAATTTCTCTATCTCAATTAATAGTAAGCTTTGATCAGGTTGGCTGCTGTTTTATTGATAATAAGTGCTTAGATTAGAAACTTAAAAAAACCAGGAAATGTTTACCTATTTTTATTTAACATAATTCCAAAATTCGAAGGAGGTCGTCAGCTCAATGAAAAAAAATTTATTAAGCATTTGTATTATTGCTTTGTCATTTATGTTATTCACTTTTGCAGCATCAGCAGCACCGGTGATTGGACTCAGCATGCCAGGGCTTAATGTTCCTTATTTCGCTTCCTATATAGGAGCATGGGACGCAGCAGCAAAAGAGTATGGAGTAGAAACGATTGTACTTGATGCTCAATGGGATCCAGCTAAACAAGCGAGTCAAATGGAAGACTTGATCGCTAGTAATGTGGATGTCATCGTGGTTGTAGCAACCGATACTCAAGCGATAATCCCATCACTCGAAAAAGCTTTTAATGCTGGTATTCCTATCGTTGCCAGCAATGCCGCACCTGATGAATCAGCCTATAAATTCCTTGCCTGCTACACTGGACCCGATGATTACCAAGAAGGTGTTATTGCAGCTGAAATGATGGCAGAAGCTCTTGAAGGGAAGGGTAATGTGGTTATTCTCGAAGGTGCTCCAGGAACTCACCCTGCTGTATATCGCCAGAAAGGTTTTGTAGAAACTATTGAGAAAATAGCACCAGAAATTAACGTACTTGCTTCCCAACCAGCTAATTGGCAGAAAGCAATGGCCACCTCGATTATGGAGAGTTGGGTTTTGAAATACCCCAATATCGATGGTGTTTTTGGCCATGATGATACCCTTGCAGTAGGTGCAGCTGATGCTGCAAAAGCAGCTGGGATCACTGACATTGTCATTATCGGTATTGGTGGAAGCGGAGAAGGTTTGGCAGCCGTTAAATCAGGAGACCTTTATGGTACTAACCTTCAATCACCGGTTGAGGATGCAAAACTCGCTATGGAAAAAGCGGTTGCAATCGCAAACGGAGAAGAGGTTAAAGACTTCTTTTACTATATACCAATTCCAAAAGTAACCAAAGAAAACGTAGATCAATTTGAACCTGAGTGGTAAATAGTTAACCCGTTGATAGTCTCCGAAAATTTGATGACTGTCAACGGGTTAATTTATTTAAGGGGGTTTTATTGAATTATGATAGACGAAAGACCTTTATGGGCAGCTCGACTATACACCAGTACTAAATTCTCTGAAAAAGAAAATCCAAAAAAAGAGATTAATACCGTTTTTTCTAATAAAGAACGAGAAACCTTAAGTACTCTGGCAGAACGCGTGGCAGCACTTTCCTGCCGTCCCATTGAAAATGAAAAAAAAGAGCTTTGGTATCGACATAATGCTCTGGAGTCGGTCCGGCCATTAATTCTTTGCGATCCAGAAAATGGTTGGAATGAAATTATTACTGAAGACCAAATGCTTTGTCAGAATAAGCTGGCAAGACATTGGGAATTCTGGCTGAGACAATTAATATTCTGGGGCGAATCAATGAATGATGACCGGGTAATAGAACCTTACTTTGATATTCCCTATGTTTTTATCGAAAGCGATTGGGGTTTGCAAGAAAAAAAGATTGGTGGAGAAGGCGGAGGGTCTTACCGTTGGATTGCTCCAATGAATGATTATTCTTTAATCGATGAGCTTCATTTTCCCCAGATCGAAGTTGATTATGAGATGACTAATCACATTCTTTCTCTTGCTGAAGATATCGTCGGAAAGACACTGAAGGTCCGGCTCAAGGGAATGTGGTGGTGGAGTTTAGGCATTTCCGAGATAGCGGTATATTTACGTGGTCTTGAACAAATGATGTATGATATGTATGATCACCCCGAAGAACTGCATCATTTAATGAGATTTTTGCGTGACGGCATTTTAACAAAATTAGATTATCTTGAAAAAAATAACTTACTTTGTTTAAACAATACCGGTAATTATGTTGGTTCCGGAGGAATGGGTTACTCCCATCAGTTACCCCAAAAAGATTTTGATGGTTCCCATGTAAGGCCAATAGATATGTGGGGTTTTGCTGAAAGCCAACCTACGGTAGGAGTATCACCAGTTCTTTATGAGGAATTCATTTTCCCATATGAAAAATCGATTTTAGAGCGTTTTGGACTTAATTGTTATGGTTGTTGTGAACTCATTAATCAAAGATGGGAAGCAGTGAAAAGATTTCCCAACCTAAGGAGAGTATCGGTTTCTCCTTGGGCAAATCGAGAGGATATGGCTCAAAAATTAGAGAACCGATACATTTATTCATTGAAATTTAATCCTTCTTATCTTGCTGTTCCAAAATTGGATGAAAAATTTATCCGACAAGAAATACGTCGCTATTTAGAAATTACCAAAGGTTGTGTAGTGGAAATTATCATGAAAGATAATAATACTATTGGTAATAATCCTCAGAATGTTATTCGTTGGAGTGAGATTGCTAGAGAAGAAGTTGAAAACTTTTGGCTTTAAGTATATTTTTTACTAAAACATAACCAAGAAGGTATCAAACTTTAAGTTTTGTTACAATGTATTAAACAAGAAATAATCCAGCGGGAAAACCCGCTGGATTATAAATAAAAAGCATTTTTCCTAAAGAGATCAATCCTTCATTTTTTCCCTTTTTGTGTTTCTCTTGGTACTCCTTATTCCTCATCACCGTTCATGCTTTTCCCTATTTCAAAAGCCTGACCAATATAATTCCCTAAGCTCCAATATTTATTATCCGGCATGGTGAATATCAATAAGTCCATTTTCTTTACATCCGGTTCACCCCGGTTAAGATAACCTTCATCAGAAAAAGCTTCTACAACTTCGCCAATGATCAGAAGATCGCCTGCCACATGAATGACTTCAGAGAACTTGCAGGAGAGAGAAAGGGGACATTCTTCGATAAGAGGGGATTTGTGTTCTTTTCCATAGAAAATTTTAAAAATATTTGATTTATCAACTTCTTTTCCTGATTTTAAGCCACAGTAATCAGCTTTAACCGCTAAAGCTCGATTGGGAAAATTCACACTAAAAACTTTATTTTCTTGAATAGCTTTTGAAGTAAGGTGATCCTTGCTTAAACAAATTGCTAACATAGGAGGTTCCAAATTGACATTTGTAACCCAAGCCGCCGTCATAAAATTCGCTCTTCCATTGATTTCAGTTCCAATAATAACCACCGGCATAGGATAACCAATCTTATTCACTTCAACATTAATTTTCTTCACATTCATTCCTCCTTGGTCTCTTGAACAAATTCTATTGTAGAAAACTATTAAACCATGTGATGAACAAAAAATGAATAAGGGCTATTATTAGAAATTTCTAAAATGTTTTTATTTGATATTAGATTTCGTTTAAAAGTTAAATTAAATTGGATTAAAAGATAAATTGTTTTTATTTCATGTTAAAATAAAATTTGATATTGTGAGTGGTGAGAAGTGAGGAGCTAAATGTTCACCCTCATTTTCCTTTCTTTCCTTAAAAAAAGTGATTTTAAGGCATCAAATTAACCTTCCACAAAAGATTTTATAACTAGAGGGATGATTATGTATTTCGATTGTTGAAGGATTTATATTCTCATCTAATGCTGTTAAGTGGCTTAAAATCTTTTCAAAAGAAAAACTTCAGGGGGAATTGGTATGACGACGATATCAAAAAAAGAAAAAGAGGTCCTTCGTAAGCTGGCAACTGAATTAGCTGAATATGCCTCATTGCCAATTCATCAGCAAAAAGCTGATATGTGGAAACGTCTCAATGACCTCGAAAAAGTAAAACCAATGATATGGATGAATGAGATTCCCTGGCATGAATTAGGACCAGAAGTCAATTCCATTGAAACCACCAGCGAATTGTGTCGCAGACAAGAGAAGCGAATCCGCCAGCTAATTTATCAGTGGAAATATATGCCAGGCGATATGGTTTTGGAACCGGTGATTGTTTGCCCGCTGGTCATTCATGATACTGGATTTGATATTCTTCCTCAATTAAAAAACGCTGAAGGCTATACCGGAATGGCTGATACCATTATGGTTGATGGTGCGTCGCATTTCGATCCGGTTATTGAAAATGAAGAGGATATAGAAAAAATTAAGACACCGATGGTTGAAGTCGATTGGGAAGAAACCGAACTGAATTATCAACTTCTCCAGGATATTTTTGAGGGTATTCTCCCGGTTGAAAAAAGAGGCATTTATGATTTTGAGCTTCTACCCTTGGAAAAAAAAGGAACCAATGGATGGGAAGCCTATAGTAGTTGGTTTGGCTTTTGGTTTGCTCCTTGGGATGACTTGGTTCAGTGGTTAGGAGTGGAACAAACCCTTTATGCTTTGACAACCCGACCTGCTTTCATTCACAAGGTTATGGGACGTTTGGTTGATGCGTGGTTACACCGTTTAGACCAATATGAAAAGCTTCATCTTCTTGCTTTAAATAATGGTCCGAACCGGGTCGGTTCAGGAGGATATGGATTTAGTAACCAACTCCCACAAGCTGATTTTGACCAGAACCATATACGAACCATTGATTTGTGGGGAAGTTGTGCCGCTCAAATCTTTGCTGCAGTTTCTCCACAAATGCATGAGGAATTTGCCCTTCAACATGAGAAACGTTGGCTCGAAAAGTTTGGCTTAACGTATTATGGTTGCTGTGAACCATTACACAAAAAAATTTCAATTCTGAAGCAAATCCCGAATCTTCGTAAAATTTCCATGAGTCCTTGGGCTGATCTTAACGAAGCCGTTCAAAAAATTGGAAATCAATATGTCCTCTCTATTAAGCCAAGTCCAGCCATCTTTGCCGTCGATGTATGGGATCTTGATGAAGGCCGTAGACAACTAGTTTCCAGTTTGGAAAAAACCAAAGGGTGTTCTGTAGAAATTATAATGAAAGATATTAGTACTTGTCGGAATCAGCCACACCGTTTATGGGAATGGGCAAAGATGGCTCAGGAAGTGACCGAGGAGTATGCCTGATATCTTCATGTACCTAAAATAAATTTAACGCATGTTTTTTAACAATAGATAAATGAAACTGTAATAAGGATGTAAAAAATTGCGCTCTAAAGTATTTAAATCTTTTGTAGGGGCTTGATTTATTATGCCCCTGGTTTTCAGGATAGACCTTCATGCTGCTTTCGCAGCACCAGATGAATATGAAAATAAGTTGCCCCCTCACCCTGGCCCTCTCCCACCGAGGGGCGAGGGAAAAAAGAACAAAAGAATT
>JAAYUP010000191.1 GCA_012517635.1 Candidatus Atribacter alterifermentans | reverse complement strand
TGGGATCGCTTTGCCCAAACACCAGGTAAGATTAAAGATGGAACAACTGCTGATGTTGCCTGTGATCATTATCATCGTTTTGAAGAAGATATTGCATTTATGAAAGACTTGGGTATTGATGCCTACCGTTTTTCTATTTCCTGGCCAAGGATTTTCCCAAAGGGAAAAAGACAAGTGAATGAGCTGGGGGTGAACTTCTATGATCGATTGATTCGAAACCTCAAAACTGCCCATATCCAACCGGTCATCACGCTGAATCACTGGGATTTACCACAAGCTCTCCAAGATAGGGGTGGCTGGGAGAACAAAGAAACGATTGACGCCTTTGTTGAATATGCTCGATTTCTTTTCCAGATTTTTGGTAAAGATGTTCCTCTCTGGATCACTCATAATGAACCATGGGTGGTCGCTTTCCTTGGACATTACGAAGGAAAGATGGCTCCGGGAAAAGAAAGTTTTAAATCAGCGCTTACAGTTTCTCGTCATCTCCTATTAGCCCATGGATTAGCTATTCAAATCTTTCGAGAAGAGAAAGTCAATGGCAAAATTGGAATCACTCTCAATTTGTCTCCGATTCATCCAGCATCAGATAATAAAGAAGATTTAGAAGCAGCCAAGCGTTATGATGGTTACCTTAACCGCTGGTTTTTAGATCCACTTTTTCATGGGCATTTTCCTGAAGATATGCTGGATTGTTATCAAAAAAGGGGTTTTCCAGTTTCTCCATTGAATAGAGAAGAATCGATAATTGTCTCTCAACCCGTAGACTTTTTAGGTATCAATTACTATTCACGACATATTGTTAAAAAGGGGCAGAAATCGGTTCTTGAGGTGGATTTTGTACTTCCCCCAAAGAGTGATTATGCCGAAATGGGTTGGGAAGTTTATCCTTCAGGAATGTATGAGATTATAAAAAGAATAGCTAAAGAATACCAACCGAGAGAAATTTATATTACTGAAAATGGTATTTCGGTTCGAGATGAACTCGATAAAGATGGGAAAATAAGAGACATAAAAAGAGTAGAGTATGTGCGAGAACATCTTCTGAAACTTTACCAAGCTTTACAAGAAGGTTGTCCAGTGAAGGGGTACTTCATCTGGAGCTTAATGGATAACTTTGAGTGGTCCCATGGTTTCTCCCAAAGATTCGGCTTAATGTATACTGACTACCAAAGCCTTCAAAGAATTCCCAAGGAAAGTTATTATTGGTTTCAACACGTTTTAAAGAACCGGGGTATTGATTGAGAAATTCAAACCTCTCTTACCCATATCGTCATCTCTCCAATTCCCCGGTTATTCCAGGTATAATATGGAACCATTTTAATCGGAATTTCCTCCTGCGAATAGTCTTCAGTTCTGTAAAGTTGATTATTTGGAGAAGAGCTTTTGGATCTCAAACCTATTCCATGAAGAACAACAACATCTTTAAACATTTTTTCTTCGCCAGATTGTGGAGTAAAATTGATATCCTTTGGAAGAGAAATCTGGGCAAGATTTGGCCCATTATCAATCTCTTCCAGGCAGTATACAATCGGTCCTTTACATACTGCTACTTTTCCTGCTAAAGACCGAATGTTAGGGTGCGCTCGAACCAATGTAACCGGAATTGATATTGACAACTCGATATGGTCATCATTGTTCCAAATTCTTTTCAATTTGATGTACCCTTTTTCTATTAAACCTGAAATATCAATTTTCTTACTATTTATTGATAATTCTGCTTGTTTACACCAGCCAGGAATTCTTATCATAAGAGTAAATTCGCTTGAAATATTGGTTTGAATATGAAGTGTGATCTCTCCATCCCAAGGATATTTCGTTTCTTGTTTTAAAAAAATTGTTTGACCTCTGATTTGGATTGAAACGTTGCTCTCAATAAAAAGATGAACAGAAATAGTTTCCTCATCATGGGAGTAAATATATTGACCAATGGAACCGAATAATCTGGCTAAATTGGGTGGACAACAAGCACAATCAAACCAAGGCTGGCGAGTAGGTTGAATATGCGATAAATCAGAACGTATTTTACAAACGTCTGGCCAGACTCCCAGTGGATTAGCATAAAAGTATTTCATACCATTTAAAGAAATACCACTGAGAATCCCATTATATAAAGCTTTCTCCATGACATCAGCATATTTATTATCAAGTTCCAAATGGAGCATCCTTTTTGCCCAGAAAACCAAACCTATACTCGCACAAGTTTCTGCATAGGCTCTATCCGGTGGTAGATCATAACCGATTGAAAATGCTTCCCCAAAAGCAGATGAACCAATCCCACCAGTTATATACATCTTTCGCTGGGTTACATCTTCCCAAAGAGCTTTACAGGTCTCAATCATCGCTTCCTCTTGGGTTTCATATCCCAAGTCAGCCATCGCACTATATAAATACATAGCTCTAACCGTGTGCCCAACTGCTTCTTTTTGTTCTCGAACCGGAAGGTGAACTTGACAGTATTCGTGTGACCAAAAAGGCCAAGCTGGTTTTTTTTCACCTCGTTCTTCAGCTTCTAATTCAAAATATTCAGGTTTTTTCCCTCGTTCATTGATAAAATATTCTGCCAACTTAAGATATCGGGGATCCTGATTCAACCTAAAAAGTTTAATAAGAGCCATCTCTATTTCCGGATGACCTGGATAACCTTTTCGTTTATTTTCCTCTAAACCAAACTTCGAAGAGATATGGTCAGTTAAGCGAAGTATTGCTTGAAAAAAATGAGTTTTCTCGGTTGCTTGATAATGGGCGATAGCTGCTTCGATCATATGACCAGCACTGTACAACTCATGATTATCGCGAAGATTCGCCCAGCGCTTCTCAGGTTCCTTAATTATAAAGCAAGTATCCAAGTAGCCATCGGGTTGTTGTGCTTTTATAATCAATTCGACTACCTCAATGAGTAACCTTTCTAGAGCGGAATCGTATTGATCAATAAGACAATAGCTTGTTGCTTCAATCCATTTAGCCACATCGCTATCTTGAAAGACCATGCCATAGAATTCACCGGTGGAAAGTCCTGCAGCTATTCGAAAATTTTCAACAGCATGGCTTTTGGGAACTCCAGGAATTTCATCGTTTAAAACCTTCCATTGATAAGGAACAATATATTCTCTCAATTGTTGCAAGCGTTTACCCCAGAAAGAATTTCGATTCTGGATCTTTACATTTTTACACCCAATAGGTTTCAACTTATTGGTATTTTTTTTCATTGCCACCCATCCAATTGAATTATTTTAGAGAAGTCCGGAGTGGTAATTCTACTATAGTCAAAGAATGGGAAGGAAGTTGAATCGAAAATTCTTTTTTTGGTATGGCCATTTTCCTTGTATTTACATGTACTCGATTGAGATTTTCAAAATCATTCCCATCCATAACATCGTTTGAATTGAGTTCTAAACAGGTGGCGTTCTCCGCAACATCAAAGTCAGACAGATCAATTTTAACGTCTATATTCTTGTCCAAGTAGTAATTTACCAATGAAAGACATAACATATTACGATTTTCTTCATAGGTTGCTGATCCATCAAGATAGGGAACATTATCCAGTTGGAATGATATGTGTCCTTCAAAGAAGCTTTTTGCTTTAATCGAGTAAGTATCTGTTGATATATCCATACCCAAACGAGTCTTGCCGGTGTGATTTACGAATAAATCGAATACATGATAGATTGGTGTTAAAGCCATGGCTTGGGAATTTGTCTTTATCATTCCAAGAGCATTAACCATTTGAGCTAAATTGGCCATTTGAACCGAATCACATTTTCGATGAAGAGCACAGAATACACCGGCAGCAAACAATGCATCTTTTAGAGTATAAGGTTCCTCAAGCAAGACAATTCCTTTTTCTGCCATCTCTTTCTCAGGAAGAACCTGATACCATACATTCCATTCATCAAGTGCAATCTTAACGTGATCCAATTTTAAGTGTTTGATTAAACTCTCTAAAAGCTGTAATCGCTCCTCGATATAGTACACCGCTGCCACGGTGTCATAATAGTTTTCCGAGCCATGGTATTGGTGAATAGAAATAAAATCAATGATTTTCCCGGCATGTTTCAATACTGTCAGGTCCCATTCTGGATTGTCAGCTCCAACCGCTATAACCTTTATCGAAGGATCGATGCTTTTCATAAACAACGCATACTGCCGTAGTTTTTCTGCATACTCAGTAGCGCTGCAATGTCCTACTTGCCAATCGCCATAAACCTCATTACCGATGCCCCAGTATTTTACCTGGTAAGGTTCAGGATTCCCATATTGTTTACGCAAGTGGGCATATTCAGTAGGAGTATCAAGGTTAGTATATTCTAACCAGTTTATTGCCTCATCAAGGGTTCCCGTCCCTAAGCTAGTAGCAAGGTATGTTTCAGCACCAATGGTTTTGCAGTAAGCAATGAATTCATCGGTCCCGAATTCGTTCGTCTCAATCCCACCCCAAACATAATTCAACCTTCTCGGCCTTT
>JAAYUP010000190.1 GCA_012517635.1 Candidatus Atribacter alterifermentans | reverse complement strand
TGAGGGGGAAGGCATTTTCATCCTCATCTGGTGCTGCGAAAGCAGCATGACCGTCTATCCTGAAATTCACTCTTATAAATTCCCCCATTGAGGGGGGTTAGGGGGGTGTGCCTTTCATCAGTCATCCTGATTCCTCTTCCCTTCTCCTTTTTCTCCCCCTCTCCCCCTCGCGCCCTCTGTATTTAAGGCCGTGAGGATCTCATCTTTTCGATTCTTTTTTTTATAAAAACTTTAAAGGATGAGATTCTCACGTCGCATAAAACGCTCCTCAGAATGACCGATTGGGTAAATGAGATTGTCGCGTCACTCCGTTCCTCGTAATGACGGAACAGGAATATATCAAATCCCCCTTTCCCCCTTTTCGAAAGAGGAAAATCGATCGGTATATACTATTTTCATTGCCATCTGATGCCTTAACTCAACTTTCGGATCTATTTAGTAACCATAGAAATGAGTTCAGTATTTTTATTTCCTTCTTCCCTCAACCTTCTCCTGCCCAGAAAAATGTAATAAAATAAGCGAAAGATTATCCCTACTCCAATATCAGAGAGGGTTGGTATGAGGGAACAAAATACTTGGAGGATATAGCTATGAAAAATGGTCTAAATAAGATTTTTCTATTGGTTTTCATTACTGTGCTTTGTTTTTTTACTGGTTGCACCTCGTCGGTATCGCAAACCGATGAAGAAACCCTCAAGCTAAAAATACAAGAATTTGTCGATTTTTTAGTTAAATTAGATTATTCCAAGGCCCAAGCTTGCCTAATGACTGATGGACCTACCTATTCCCAACTCGATGCTCTTTATAATAAAGCCAAATTAATTATAGTAAGCGGAGGTTTTTCCAATTGTTTTGCGAAGGGGGAAATTTATATCAAAAATATCACCATTTCAGGGAATGAAGCTCAATTTTCCCATCAGCCAGTAAAAATTTATTTTAATTGTATTACCAGTTCTAATCAAGTCACTTTTGAGGATTTAAACCTTACCGCTGCTCAAAAAATTGGGGATGTTTGGTATTTGTGGTAGTGATATTTTGAAAAAGATTCCGAGGTATCAAATTCGTTCTGATTTAAAAGGCGTTTTTAAAATATTTTACACTTGGATGAGTATAATTATCTCCAGTAAAAGTGATAGATATGACATCGAAGCGGTAATTGATATGATTAGGGTTATACCCATGTGAAATGAGGTAATAAAGAGCAACTTTTCGAATTTTGTCCTGCTTGGATTCTGTAACCGACTCTTCAGGGAAACCTGCATTTAAGACCGCCCGGGTTTTTACTTCAATGAAAACCCAGGTATTTTTATCCAGAGCGATAATATCGATCTCGCCAATCCGAGATCGAAAATTTTTCTCGATAATTTTCATCTTGCATTGGCGAATAACGGCACGAGAAGCAATTTCTTCGCCAATCTGACCAATTCTTTTAGAGGTATTTACCACAAAAGCTCCTTCTATGACAATTGGCTAAGCCAAATTGTTTAATTCTCTCTCGATGGAGTTTGGTCCCATATCCTTTATGTTGGATAAACCCATATTCAGGATAAAGTTCGTGATAGTAATTTTCCATAAGGAAATCACGAACGACTTTGGCCACAATTGATGCAGCCGCAACTGAATAACTTTTTAATTCAGCTTTGGAAATTGAAATTGAAGGAATATCTAATCCAGGAATTTTTAACCAATCAAATATGACAAAATCGAGAGAACTTCTCAACGATGCTCGCATCACGGCTTCGTAAAATGAATAAAGATTAGCACCTTGTATTCCCAGGCAATCAATCATTTTTTCCCCAACTATGCTAACTCCGAGGCTGAAAGCCGTCTGACAAATAAGTTGAAAAGATTGTTTTCTCTGGGCGGGATTCAGAAGTTTAGAATCATTTAAACCGGAAGGAATAGACCAAGGAGGAAATATAACACAACAGGATACAAGAGGACCAGCTAATGGTCCTCTCCCTGCTTCATCGACTCCACCAACATATTTAAAACCTTTTTTCCAAAGGTTTTTTTCCAACATTTTCAACGCAATATTTGGATTGACCGAAGAGGCCAATAGATCAAAAAAGCACGTCCTAAAATATTATTAAAAGGAACATAGCCCCAAAATCGGCTATCGTCACTATTTCGACTATTATCTCCTAAAACAAAAAAAGAATTTTCTGGTATTACCTCTTCTCCTCTTCCATAATTACCAACGTTTAAATATTCTCGATTAAATTGATCTCCCTGAAGAGGAACCCCATTGATATATAACAAACCATTTTCGATCCGGACAGTTTCCCCAGGGAGAGCAATTACTCTTTTAATTAAATTCTTTTTCTTATTGAAGGGATAACGGAAAACAATAATGTCACCCCGTTGAGGATGGTAAAGACGATAATAAAACTTCGCCACGAGAACCCTATTCCCTGGTTTGAGAGTTGGTTCCATTGAGCGAGAGGGGATATAATACCCTTCTACCACAAAATACCGAACAACAAAGGCAATCAATAGAGCCCAAGCAACAGTTTCAATTATTTCCCTCAAGGTGTTTATTGAATCACCTCTCGCGTTTTTCCTCAATTCTTGATTCTTTGGTACTTTTACCACGAAGATAATAAAGTTTTGCTCTCCTCACTTTTCCTCGACGAACGACTTCAATCGTTTCAATGCGTGGCGAATGGATAGGAAATACTCTCTCTATTCCAATACCAAAAGACATTTTCCGAACTGTCATGGTTCGGCTGATTCCAGATCCTTTCAGCGCAATAACCAATCCTTCAAAAACCTGAATACGCTCCTTGTCTCCTTCTACAACTTTTAAATGAACTCTAACCGTTTGCCCTGGCTCAATATCAGGGACTTCTTTCATATAAGCCGATTCCACTGAACGTAACAATCTTGCCTTATCCATTATGGACCTCCTCTTGAAATCCCACTGTTTATTCTATCAACGTGGTACGATCATCTTCTCAATTCATGAATCAATGAACAAATAGAATCCTGTTCAAAAAGATGAACAATACTATACCATGCTGCTTAATAGTTGACAACCGTCACTTTTTACAAATCTTTTCATCGCCTCATTTATCGAGTAAATCCGGACGAACCAACTGGGTTTTTCGGAGCGCTTCCTTTTGTCTCCACTCTTTAATCAAGCAGTGGTTCCCACTCGTTAAAACCCTCGGAACGTCAATTCCCTTAAATGTCCGAGGTCGAGTATATTGAGGTGGTCCCAATATCCTCCTATAGAAAGAATCAAAATGAATTGATTCTTCATCACCAAGAACTTCGGGGATTAATCGAGTGATGGCTTCAGCAATGATCATTGCTGGCAATTCGCCCCCAGATAAAATATAATCTCCGATTGATATTTCTTCTCCTTGGCAGAGCTCAACAACCCTTTGATCAATCCCCTGATAACGTCCGCAAATCAGAATAATATGAGAACACTGTGACAAAGATTCCGCTATGGACTGGTTAAAGACTTTTCCCTGAGGACTGGTAATCAAAACCCGAGGTTGGGAATGAGTTACTTCTTTAATAAATTCAACTGCCCGATAAATCGGTTCTGGTTTGAGAACCATTCCCGGCCCACCACCATAAGGATAATCGTCAACGGTACGATATCGATCGGAAGAAAATGCTCTTAAATTATAGGCTTTGATGGATACGAGATCCCGTTCTCGAGCTTTTTTCACTATTGCAGTATCAGCAAAACATCGAATGAGTTCAGGAAATAATGTAATGATATCAATCCGTAATTTCATTCCCAAAAACCCTTCGGACACTCGACGGTTATCGATCCTGCTTGAAGGTCAATATTTTTAACATAAACTCGGATAAACGGGAGTAAAAATTCCTTATTGTTTCGAAACACCTGCAAGTAATCATAGACTGGCCCCTCAATAACATCAGACACAACCCCAAGGCATTGATCATTTTCCATTATCCTCAAATCAATCAATTGGTATACAAAATAGCCATCCGGTGTATTGACCATTTTTCCCTTCGGTCTTTCTTTCCAGATCAATTGACCAGTCAGTGTCTCAACTTTAGCTTTACTATTCAAATCTTTGAACCATAAAAGAACAAACAGGCCCATGGTTTGAGAATTTTTAACGACCAGGGCACGGTATTGATCTTTTTCTTCTTCAATAAACAAAGTCATTCCAGGAGAAAAACTGTCTAGGGTTTCTCCGAAAGGAATGACTTTTAAACCACCCGTTAATCCATGAGGTTTTATAAATTGACCAACGACTATTTTATCTTTTGCTATTCCAATATTTCAACAACCGCCTTTTTACCACTTTTGACACAAGCGGCTTTCACTATTGTCCGGATAGAACGAGCAATTCTTCCCTGTTTTCCTATGACTTTTCCCATATCTTGGGGAGCAACGCGCACTTCATAAATCACTGATTGTTCACCCTGTACCTCTGAAACCCGAACCTCATCTGGATTATCAACTAAAGATTTAACCATGTATTCAACAAGATCCTTCACTCTATACCCGGCCTTTCTGTCTGTTTTAACAAAGCTCTAACCTTATCAGACATCGTTGCCCCATTGTTTAACCAGTACTGAATCCGGTCAAATTTGACTGACCAAAGTGGAGGATTAACTATTGGTGAATAATTCCCCAATATTTCAACTGGTTTTCCATCTCGCGCTTTTTGTGAATCGATCGCAACTATCCGGTAATAGGGAGCATGTTTACGCCCTATTTTGGTGAGTCTTAATGTCACTGCCATCGTTCTTCTCCTTTCTTTTTATATCAGATATTTTCTGCTGGATGAATTGAAAATAAGACGATCGGTTTTCTAAGTATTCCACCCAAACCAACCTTTTCTTTTCGAAAAGGGATTTTTTCCGGTACGGTTCATTTGCTTCCAAAGTTTGCGAAAATCTTCAAACTGTTTTAATAAACGGTTCACATCTTGAATGGTTGTTCCACTCCCTTGGGCTACTCTTCGCCTTCGGCTGGAATTGATAAGAGAAGGATCCGCTCTTTCAGCTGGTGTCATCGATTGGATAATGGCTTGAACACGCTTAATGTTTTTTTCTCCATCGACCTGAGAAATCCCGCCTCGCAGATTTCCAGGTAACATCCCAACAATTTCATCAAATGAACCAATCTCTTTTACTCGTTTGAGTTCCTCCATAAAATCATTTAAATCCAGCTCTTTCTTCCCAAACTTTTTTTCTATTTTCTTTTTTTCTTCTTCGTCAATTGACCTTTCGATCTTTTCGATGAGGGTTAAAGTATCACCCATTCCCATAATACGACTTGCCATTCGGTCAGGATGAAAGACTTCAAGCTGATCAACTTTTTCACCCAGCCCAACAAACTTCACCGGCCAACCAGTCTGAGCAACTATGGATAAAACTGCCCCACCTCTGGCATCAGTATCAACCTTCGATAAGATAAGGCCAGTGGGATTGACCCATTCTTTAAAAGATTGAGCCACCTTAATAGCTTCTTGACCGGTCGTCGCATCCAAAACCAGTAAAATTTCTTTCAGTGAAATTTTATCGACAACCTCTTTTAGCTCTGCTAAAAGTTCTTCTTCGACGTGAAGCCTTCCAGCAGTATCAATTAATATCAAGTCATAACTTTTTTCTCGAGAATGAAGAATCCCGCTGTGAATCATCTGAAGCGGTGTCAAGGCTTTAGGGTCATCATAAAAATCAATACCCGCATTGCGGCAAAGAACTGCTAACTGCTCTTTGGCTGCAGGACGACGGGTATCGGTTGAAATCGCCAAAGGAAAAAGTCCCTGCTTCTTTAAGCGAACCGCCAATTTCCCAAGAGTGGTGGTTTTTCCAGATCCTTGGAGTCCAACTAACATAATGAGAACCGGTGTCACACCACTGGTTTCTAAAGAACGAACATCACCACCTAATACCTTCCGGATCTCATCCCATAAAATCTTGATGACCATTTCCCCAGGGGTTACACTCTCTAGTATATCTCTTCCGAGGGCTCGTTCTTTCACTCGAGCGACGAGATCTTTCACGACTCGGTAATGAACATCCGATTCTAAGAGAACCAATCGTAATTCTTTTAAAATCGAATCCACGTCTTGTTCAGTTAGTTTGCCTTTACTTCTTAACTTTTTGAAAATTCCGGAAAATTTATTGATTAATTGTTCAAACATGAATTGACTCCATGACTCAATTTCTTTATTGAATTATGAAAGACAAATAAGATAATAATCGTCACTGCTCCGACTGTCAAGAAACTTCTTCATCATAGACAATAGCTTTTACAAATTGATCTGAATCAAATGGTTGAAGATCTTCAATTTTTTCGCCTACTCCTAAAAACTTGATCGATAATGCTAACTCTTTTTTGATACGGAAAACGATACCTCCCTTAGCCTGACTATCCCATTTTGAAAGAATAACTCCATTCAGGGGGATGGCTTTACCAATCGATTCAGCTTGAAGAAAGGCATTTTGACCAGCCATGGCATCAATGACGAGTAAATTTTCAATATTACCGGGTGGAAAATTTTTTTGAACAATTTTTCCCATTTTTTCCAGTTCCGCCAGAAGATTTTTGTTAACATGCGACCGACCAGCAGTATCAATAATCAAAAATCCCCGGTTCTTTTTTCGCGCAGCTTCTATTCCATCATAAATAATCGATCCGGGGTCTGCCCCAGGAGACCCTTTAAAAAAGAAACAACCGGCTCTTTCCGCCCAGATTTCCAATTGATCAACTGCAGCAGCCCGAAAGGTGTCAGCTGCAACCAGGGCGACTTCTTCACCTTGAAGAGAAAAGAATCGAGCTAATTTACCCGCTAAAGTGGTCTTTCCAACGCCATTAATTCCTGCTAATAGTATCGCTTTCATTCCACTCCTTTGCGCTGAAGAAAAAAGACTCGAATCGTTACCCTCCAGAATGCTTCCTAATTTTCCATAAAGCCAGTCCTGCCAACTCCCACTTTCAGTCTTTTGTTTTTTGAATTCCTGGAATGCTTCGACGAGTTCCATAGCTAAATTTGGCCCTAAATCGGCTTGCACTAACATTTCTTCTAAGGCTTCCCAATCTTCATCTTGGATCGTATCAGCTAACCATAAACGGGAAAATTGCTGTTTTACGCCTTCTTTAATTTTTTCAACACCCTTAAACCACTTGTGAAAAAACCCTCGTTTTTCCTCCATTCCTACCTCTCCATTCGAAATAGTTCATGTTAAAAGATCAGTGATGAATGAGTCAGTCTTTCACGATTGGTTAATTTTGAGAAGTGATGAGCGACGCGTTTTTCGCCAAAAGAGGAACGACCCGTGAAATCCCTGGTTCATCCATGGTTACTCCAATAATTCGATCGGATACTTCCATTATTTCTTCCTGATGAGTGACGATAATTATTTGGCATTCTCGCGAAAATTCTTTCATAAGATCGGCTAAACGAACACTATTGAAATGATCGAGGGTCGCATCAACTTCATCAAAAAAACAAAAGTGATAACCACCAGCTTTAAATAAAGCAAAAAAAAGACATAAAGCCGTCAGTGCCTTTTCTCCACTTGATAAAAGTGATAACCTTTGTTTCTTTTTTCCGGGGATCTGGATAATAATTTCCAAGTTTTGTTCTTCAATTTCGATCCTTGCTTTTCCACCGCTAAAAACTCGCTGAAAATTATTCTGAAAGTGAAAATTGACCTCTAATAAAAATTCATAGAATAGTTCTTGACACAAGAATTCATATTCACTCCGACTTTTTTCGAATCGAGTTATGGCGTCCTGAAAATATGTTAATTTATCTTGAATATAATTCTGTCGTTCTTTTAAATCCCGGAGCTGTGAGATAGAACCTCTCCGGATATCCCAGGTTTTTAACCGTGTTTCTTTTTCTTTGATCATCCGTTCTAAATGCTGAAGATCGGTATAAGGAGGCAAAATGAGGCCGTTGGTCTCCCACTCTTGATATTCATTCAGTCGAGCAGTATATTCCTGAACTTCGAAAAGCCATTTTTCTTTTTGCAAAGATAATTTCTCTTTTTTATGAGAAAGAGAATCTTGCTCATTCTTTCGTTTTTCTCTTAGAAGTTCAATTTCTGACATTTTTTCTCGAATTTCATCCACCGCTGCAAATGACGCTTTTTTTCTATTTAGCTCATATTGATATTCTTCATTCATTTTCTTGATCTTAAAAATTATCTCTTTCCAAACATCCAGTGACTGATTTCGGCTCATTTCAATATTTTGAAGAGCAGATATTGATTTCTCAATAAGTGTCTCAATAGTGGCAAGCTCTCCTTGCAGTTTTTCTTCGGTTGACCGAAGCTTTTCTCTTTCAAACCGTTTAGTGCGAATTTCTCTTAAACCATCCTCTAATTGATTGACTTGGTTTTCTATATCCTCTTTTTCCCGCATGAACTGATCCAGTTGCTCACCACATTTCTCCCTTTCATTTTGGAAAGACTGTTTTTTCTGAGTGATTAATTCGATTTTCTCGCTCTTCTTTTTTCTTTCCTTTTGAAGGTCATCATAACGGAGCTGGATAACCTGAAGCTCCCCTTTTATTTTCGTCAACTCTTTCTCCAGTTGGTTTTCTTGGGCGAGCAAAACTGAAATATCTTTTTCTCCTTCTTGTATCCTCTTTTGAAGGGCGAAACTCTTTTTTTGCCAACTTTGATAAAATCGAACTCCACTCTGATTTGTCACTCGTTTCCTCGGAAATATCAACACACCATCTCGACGATACACAATAAGACCATCGGAGCTGATCATATTGACTTCGGGAACTTCTCCACGCTTCAAAACATCGATAATGGAGTTCTTAGTGAAAATTTTCCAGTAATCTGATGGCGGCAAAGCATCAAAATAGATAAAACCCTGACCAACCTTCGAAGAAGATGGATGAAAATTTAAATTTTCGTCTGTTTTTAGAATAGCAGTATAATCCTTAAATAGCCAATTGAAAGCATAAATGACTTTCCCTGGCCATCCTTTTTGAATGAGTTGTTTGAGCCGGTCAGCGATTCTTGCATCGATTTTTCCCTCAGGTTCATATTCGCGCAGTCCGTTCCGAATTTTAGCCAATAAGGTTTTTTTTCTATCTAATCTCTCCTTCAATTGCTCTCTCTTGGTGATATTCCTTCGATTTTCCTCCTGAAGAAGTGACATCTTTTTTTGCGTACTCTCGATTTGCTGGATGAGCTTGTTTGATAAGGAATCGAGAGAACTTTGTTCACGCTCGATCACCGTAAATTCTTCAGAAAGATAATGAAGGGAAGTTTCTAAACGAGACCATTCCTGTTTGTGTTGGTTGATTTGTTCCTGGAAAGAATCCTTACGAATTCTGAACTCTGTCACTCTTTTTTGGTATTCTTTTTCTTTTCCTTCTAACTCATCAAAAGTTTCATGATATAAAGGATTATTTTGAAGGTCTTCAACCTTCTTTTTTAGAAAGTCGAATTGAGGTCGTAACTCTTGTAAGGTTTCTCGATTCAATAGCTTATTTTTTTCCCTTTGTCGCGCTTCAATGAGGTAAAAGTAAATCTGCTGTTCCAAAGACCGCATATTTTCTCGAAGATTTTCTAATCTTTCCAGAACTTGGGATTTAAGCTCCTCCCTTTCCTGATGTAACTCTTGTTGTTTTTTGAATAAAAGTTCGAGGTGGGCTCTTTCGTCCTCCAATCGTTTTAACTCTTTTTCAACTTTTTCTTTTTCACCTTCCAATTCTTTTATCTTTTTCAACCGCTGCTGAATGAGCAGGTTAAAATATTCTTTTCGGAGCCCAATAAACAATTTCTCCTCATGGAGATATTTTTCTTCCTGTTGAGCATGTTCGGTCACTTTTTCAATCTGAAGATTGAGTTCATTTTCCCGTTCTTTTAAACGGTAGAGCTTTTCGTCAATTTTTACTAAAGAAGATTTCATCAATGAGAGCTTTTCCTTCACAGCATAGGTACCGCTAGCCATTTCAAAGAGGGAAAATTTATCGCTGGGACGAAATTCAAACAAACTTTGTAATTTGGTGTTATCAACAACTGCTACACCAATACGATCAACCAAAAAACCAAACTTCCGGAGTGCCTCCTTTAAATCTTTTAAACGAAAGCGATTTTGGTTCAAGAAATACTCTGATTCTCCAGATGCAAAGATTCGTCTTCCAATCAAATAGGGTGCTGCATCTTCACTCTCTGACCATTGAGTTTCTATAAAAGCCATTCCCAACGGCTTTGCTCCCGCTGCTCCATGAAAAATAACTTCTCTTCCCTGGGAGACTCGCATTTCCCGAAAATTATCTCCCAATACCCAGCGGAGAGCATCAATAACATTGCTTTTCCCTGAACCATTCGGGCCTACAATGACGTTTAAACCAGGATGAAACTCAATCGTAACTGGATGGGCGAAGGACTTAAACCCATGAATATTTAAATGAGTTAAAAACATGGATCATCACGAAAACCATATTTTTCTTCGATGATTTTTTCCCAAGCCTTACGAGCAGCATCCTGTTCCGCCTTTTTTTTGCTGGAACCCTCACCAACGGCTACCTCTTTCTTATTTATCATAACCACAATGCGATAGGTTTTCCGCTCCTGCGAATCTTCAATAACTTGATAAATGGGGAGAGTCTCGTGTTCTTTCAATGACCAGGTTTGCAAGAGGCTTTTATAATTGACTGAAAGAAAAACTAATTCAAGACCACCTTCAGAAGAAAAAATGGTATCTAAGACATTTTTGGTCGTATCAAAGGATTTTGAATCTAAATACACTGCACCGACCAATGCTTCAAGGGCACTCGAAATGATCGAATTCTTCTCCCGTCCTCGACCCTTCTCTTCTCCTTTCCCAAGGAGGATAAATCGTTCTAAATGAATATTGCGAGCGACCTGGGCTAGGCTTTCTTCACTCGCCCATTTTGCTTTCATAGCCGAAAGCCAGCTCCGTGGTTTCTCATATTGAGAAAAAAGGTAGTCGGCAATATATAAGCCGACTACCGCATCACCTAACCATTCAAACTTATCATTACAATGCCCTTCTTTCCCCTCCAACGCCGACTTATGCAATAAGGCGGTCTTTAAAAGAGAACGATTCTCAAAATGGTAGCCAATTCTATTTTCAAGTTCGATGAGTTCATTTTCCTGAAAAGGCATTGTCAGTTTCAAAATTAGCTTAATTTTGATTCAATATAATCGATTGCTTCTTGTACCGAGGTAATCTTTTCGGCATCTTCATCGGGAATTTCTATATCAAATTCTTCTTCAAATGCCATAATGAGCTCAACGATATCAAGAGAATCAGCACCCAGGTCGTCAATAAAGGAAGCATCTGGTGCGACATCTTCTTCTTCAATACCAAGCTGATCAACAATTATTTCTTTAACTTTGGAATAAACATCCATTTCCAGCACCTCCAACCATTCAATTAGTTTTAATACATCACCATACCACCGTTAATATGAAGCGTTTGACCGGTTATATAAGCGGCGGCGGATGACGAAAGAAAGGCAACGGCCTCAGCTATTTCTTCTGGTTGTCCCAATCGCCCTATCGGTATTTGATTGATCCACCCTTGTTTAATTGCTTCAGGTAATTTACGGGTCATATCGGTATCAAAAAAACCGGGAGCAATTGCATTAACGGTGATTCCGCGTGATGCAACTTCTCGGGCAAGAGATTTGGTAAAACCAATGATAGCTGCTTTGGCAGACGAGTAATTTACCTGTCCGGCATTTCCAATTACCCCTACCACTGAAGAAATATTAATGATCCGACCATACCTCCTTTTTACCATGGACTTCAAAACACTTTTAGTGCATTGATAGGTACCTTGAAGACAAACATTGAGTACAAGATGCCAATCTTCATCTTTCATTCTTAAAAGAGCTGCATCTCTGGTTATCCCAGCATTATTAACTAAAATATCAACTTGGCCCCATTTTTCTAAAACTGCTTGAACCATAGTATCGACTTGTTCTTTCCTGATTACATCGACCTGGTAAGAATGGGCACAAATCCCATCGGCTTGTAAATGCTCTACCGCTTGTGATAGTTCCGACTCCGATAAAATATCACAAAGAATGGGAGTAGCTCCGTAACCACCTAATATTTTTGCCGTGGCAAAACCAATTCCTCTTCCAGCTCCGGTGATTATAGCAATTTGGTTTTTTAAGTCAACCATTTTTTGACGCCTCTTTCATCCATTCTTTTAAAACTGACACGGTTTGGACCGAATAAGTCTCAACCTGATCGTATTCTCGTTTAAATAATTTTGATAACACATTTCCTGGTCCAATTTCTACAAATTTCCGATAACCTTCTTGGTATAATCGATCCATAATTTTTTTCCATTGAACCGGGGAAACCATTTGTTGATTCAATAATTCCTGGATCTCTACTGGCTCATTGGCATAATCGCCGGTGACATTACTTACAAAGCTGAATCGAGGTCGATAAAAAGAAATTTGTGACAATATAGATTGAAATTCCTGAGCTGCTTCTCTCATAAATGAAGAATGGAAGGGAGCACTAACCCGTAACTCAATAATTTTCTTTGCCCCTTGTGATTGAGCCTTTTCCTTGAGAACGGGAATCAATCTTTTTTCCAAAGATAAAACGACTTGATCCGAGGAATTATAATTCGCTACTTCAACCTTTCCACTGAGAGAAAGTTCCTGCAGTAAGGGTTTTAACTGGTGATCGGGGAGACCTATAACCGCTGCCATCGTCCCATTCCCTGTCGGAACTGCATTTTGCATAATCTCTCCTCTTTTTCTTACCAAAAAAACGGCGTCAGAAAAGTCGATCGATCCGGCAGCAACCAATGCCGAATACTCACCCAAACTATGACCCGCCACTGCAACTGGTAAAAAAGAAATTGCTGAACTGATAATTTGATAAATGAGAACACTGAGGGTTAAAAGCGCCGGTTGAGTATTATAGGTCATATTTAACTCTTCCTCGGGTCCTTTTAAAGAAAGCTTAAGGAGGTCAACCCCAGTTTTTTTCTGTGCAATACCAAAAAAATCTCTGGTTTGCTGGGGATAGTGATCTAAAAAATCCTGAACCATACCCACCCGTTGCGATCCTTGCCCAGGAAAAAGAAATACCCATTGATCCATTTATCATTTACTCCTTTTTAAAAAGAGTGAGTCGCGCCACGGTATTATGAAATTCTCTCATCATTTGCTGAATAATCTCCGACACTGGTTTAATATCATGAATCAATCCGGATATTTGACCAGCCATTACTGAACCCTCTTCAACATCTCCTTCACAGACAGCTCGCCGTAAGCGTCCTGATCCCAAGGCTTCTATTTCTCCCCGGCTTGCTCGCAGCGTTTCTAATTCTTCAAACTTTCTCGTCAATTTATTTTTTAAACAACGGACTGGATGACCAGTGCTCATTCCAGTCATGATTGTTGATCGATCATGGGAATCGACAATAGCTTGTTTATAAAAAGGATGGATTTGACATTCATTCGAACAGACAAAACGGGTTCCGATCTGTACACCTTCTGCACCGAGGGCAAAAACTGCTGCCATTCCACGGCCATCGCCAATACCTCCCGCCGCAATGACCGGGATGTCCAGAGAATCAACCATTTGTGGTATGAGGCACATCGTGGTTATTTCACCGATATGGCCTCCTGATTCCATTCCTTCAGCAATAATTGCCTGAATACCATGCCGTACCAGCCTTTTGGCTAACTGGACAGAAGCTACCACTGGAATGGTTAAAATCCCTCTTTTTGAAAAATCATCAATTAAGCGAGATGGGTTTCCCGCGCCAGTGGTTACGATTGGGACATTTTCTTCTTTCACCACTTCAATCTGCTCATTGATGTGCGGAGAAAGAAGCATGAGGTTCACCCCGAAGGGTTTATCAGTCATGGCTCGAACTTGGTGAATATTCTCCCGCAACTCAATAGCATCCATTCCTCCAGCTCCAATAATCCCCAATCCACCTGCCTTCGAAACTGCTGCTACCAGAGGTGCCGTAGAAACCCATGCCATGCCCCCTTGCAAAACGGGGTAATTGATTCCTAACAGTTTGGTAACACGAGTCTCCATCCTATCTCTCCTTCATTTCAGTCCAGCTACAATATAACTTATCCTCTGTCTTTTAAAAGTAAAAAACTTTAATAGAATACTTTCTTTAAAAAGGAATTTTCCCACAATATTGTCATGACTCATATTCTTAAAATAAGGTTATGTACCTGAACAGTGCTATTCTGCAAAAGGATCCTTTCTGACACCGAATATGTCATCCCGAAGCTTCGTTTTTCTTTTTTCCTCTCCCCCCGGTGAGAGAGAATGAAGGTGAGGGGGAATCTTGAAAATTCCCATCAAGTCTTATTTTTAAAATATTAAAACCGGATTAGAATCCAATTTTTCACCCTCATCTAAACCTTCTCCCATCAAGGGAGAAGGTTTTTCAAGATTTCCGGGTTTTTATTCTCATCTCGTGCCGATTGGGAGTATACCTCCCCCATTTTCAACACTATCTATTTCTACAGCCAGTTTTGAGTCCTTTTCTTTCTATATATCATTAACTCTTTTTTAAAGCAACGCCTCTCATTGAAGAGTATCTTTGACATCTTCCTTTTTTACTGAATATAGTTTAGATTTGATAAACCGTCACGAATTCTTTCTGCCATTTTTTGCTCAACTAAATCTTTTGCCCGGAAAATTGCACTCGTCAGATCTCGAGCATGTGATTTTCCATGACAAACCATACAAATTCCTGCAACCCCCAACAGGGGGGCACCACCAATTTCGCTTCGATCAAATCTTCTCCATACTTCTTTTAGTCTTTTCCTGAGTTGCTCATCGGTTATGTGTAAAAACAACATGTTATGAATAAATTCAAGAAGACCTTCTCCAAATTTTAATAAGGCATTTCCAGTAAAACCATCACAGACTACAACATCGGCTTTTCCATCGACGATATCCTGACCTTCAACATTCCCAATAAATTCAAAATTGAAATAATCACAGCGCTTTTTAAAATATTGATACGCATTTTTTACCAGTTCGTTTCCTTTCCCTTCTTCTTCTCCAATTGTTAAAAGCCCAACACGGGGATGTTCGATATTTAAAGCTGCTTTCGCATATTCGGCTCCCATCACACCAAAATGAAGAAGCTGCTTCGGTTTGCAATCAACATTAGCTCCAACATCAAGCAAAACGGTGCTTGAATTGACATTCGGTATCAAAGTCGCAATCGCTGGACGCTCTATGTCAG
>JAAYUP010000189.1 GCA_012517635.1 Candidatus Atribacter alterifermentans | reverse complement strand
CGCAAGCTTCATTAAACATTTGCAAAGAACCTTCAACAAGATGATAGAGAACTTGACCATCACCTTGTCTTAGGCCGAACATAGTCTCAAGTAAAGTATAGTCTTCGCCATTAACCATTGTTTTCATTACTTCAAACAAACTTTGCATTGAACCAAGCGAATTTCGTATCGATTCTACATAGCCACATAACTTTGCTGCGTATTGTGTCATATTCATCTGAATATATGCCATCTGTACTTCTCCTTATATTAGTGGGCATCTAAAAATGGATTGTAATCGCCAGGGCAAATTCCGCCAGGACATTCTATAATGTTCCCAGGTGTTAGTTGTAATGGCGGGCCTAGCGGAGTAGTAGACCAAGCTTGAAAGTCTTCCCATAAAAAATGTATTTGTCGCATACAAAAGAGTACAAGAACAAATACTAATATAATAAGAATAATTTTTACAGCCTTAGATAACTTTGTTTTTACTACTAAAAAAAAACAGCTAATAAAACTGGCAATCATTCCAAGTATGAACCCAAAAACCCATACTTGGTAGTCACCAAACAATATTTGTCGAATAAAATTAATCCAATTCAACTTTTCTCCTACAGTGCCGCCATCGCGGCTGAAAGTGTTGCGACCTCCCCCGCGGAGAGGGTGCGGTTAAAAATCGCTACAGCGTTTATATTGTACAAGACCCCGTTGATGTCATCGGTGAGCGCGTTTAACTGCCCCGCAAGGCGGGTTGTAGTCGAAGGGTAAATATGTGTAGAAGCCATTTTTATTCTCCTAAAGATAATAGTTTCCCGCGCTGGTGAGCGCGTTGATTGCTCCGGTTAATCCAGCCACTTGCTGTGCGGTCAGAGCGATGTTGTAAATCCACAAACCCAGGATGGATAAATCTGGAATACCGTAATCGTAATTTGCCAAATAAATACCATTTATGCCAAATTTAGTAGTTAATTGAGTTGGAGTTCCAGGAGATAGTGTTCCAATAACATTACCGTCAGCATAACACCCACCATCACCAGACATGCCCAATGTTTGGTTGGAACTATCCCCGAACGATCCGGTTATGTCTGTATAAACATTGTTCATAAATCGCATGGTAGTAGGGTTCAACCATCTAATATGATATTCTGGGAATACGCCAACCATATAACCAATATTAGACCCAAGTTTTACACGTGCGATTACGGAATCTCTGCCAGTTACAATGAGATAATCCGAATATAGTATGTTGGTTTTTGATGTAAAATTCCACCCACCCGCCGCAGTCCAGTTAGGCTGAGTACCCTCATAGGCATTATACGTGCCTGGATTCGCAAGGTTAACCTTACTCGCCGCATAACTCGCCGCCCCAATCGGGCAATACGCTGCCACACAATTACTCGCGTCAATCCGCGCCCCGCCGCTGCCGCCGTAGTCGCCATACAGCCACGCCGCAATCCCGCCGCTAGAAGAATATGTTAGAGTATTTGTTATTTGTCCAACACCATTATATAACTGAGAAGGAAACATTTACTCCTCTTCTTTTATAATAGGAATTGCCTGTATCTCTGAAAGCTTCTCTCGCAACAGATTTAAAATGGTTTCAGATTTTTCTTCTTCTGTTGCAATTCTTAGCAGTCTGACCATAACTGCTTCTGAAGTAACTTTCTTTAAATCTTTCTTCATCTTTAAAAATGATTGAGAAAGAAATTCTTTTAATTGTGCATCTGTGGCATTCGCTAAAAATTCGTATTCGATTTCCAAATCTGAGTTTTCAGGTGTAAATTCAATTACTAAACCCTGAGCAATAGCTTTTTTATTCATTCGTTTAAAGAAGGTTACTTCTACATCTGTATAAGCATGATATTGACTGTCTTCCCCATCTCCATACAAAATAACTTGTTCTGGTTTTTCCGTAATTGAATCATAAGTCCACACGGCTACCTTTGCTTTAATTGTTTTTTTCCAGGAAGCAATTGGGTTTGTTGTGTGAATAGCATCATTAATTTTCATATCTTCCACTCCTAATTTTTATTGGGAGAGGGATGTTTCACCCTCTCCCACCATGATTATTTATAATAAACTACGATAAACCACCGATAACATAAATGCCATCAGCGTTGTCAATGATGAAGCCAAATTGCTGGCCAAGGGCATAATTCCATGTTGGAGGAACAGTCTCGTACTTAACCCATTCTTGAGTAATCGGGTCACCATATGTGATGAACTCACCAACATTTTCACCGATAACCAGGATTTTATCACTTGGAATCATCTTTTGGTTGGTATCAGGGTAATCAAAAGATTGCTGAGCAACAACCAATGGAATACCACGATATGAGCCAAGCATACCATTATTGGCTACTTCAGTAGCAACACTTTGAATTAGTGCAGCATTTGAACCGTCAACCGACCATTGAGCGAATGTAGTAATTGGACGTAAAGCTTCTTTAGTACCAACAATTGCTTTTACACCATTTGTGGTATTATCAATTCTAGCAATAGCATTATTCAACACGGTGTTGGTAACTGACCCGCCAACGCTTGTGTAGTTATTGGGCGTGTTAGAAGTCGTCCAAATAGTTGAAAGAGCAGTAAACACCTTGTTGATATAATATTCTCTTAGTTTAATCTGCATTTCGGAAATCAGGTCTTGAGCTGTTCCAAAACGCCCATTCTGAAGGTCAAGCATATTAGCCCACACCGAAACAAGCGCGGTGTCAAGAGTATATGCTACTCTATCAGTTAAAGTCATCTGGCTCTGCATCGGTTCAGAACCGAGAACATGGCTATAGACTTTAATACCCTTCTTAACTCTTTTAACCAGAATATCACCGGCATTCAACTGACGATAGTTTAACAACATACCAACCCAATCGTCAACAATTCTACCAGGTTGAACAGTTTCAGTAATAAATTCGGCAAAAGCTTGCTTATCGGGTTTCTGCATCAACTCTGCAACAGCATTTTGTAATTCTTTGTCTTCCATCTTTATATTCTCCTATCATGGCTAATCTATACCCTTTATAAAATCCTATTAGCCATGTTTTATAAAATTTAGTGCATATCAATATCTACTACCAGGTTACCAGTAGCAGTATCATAATGTCTTACAACACCAATTACACGGTCATCAAAAGTAGCTTGATATTTAATCTTGCCAGCGT
>JAAYUP010000188.1 GCA_012517635.1 Candidatus Atribacter alterifermentans | reverse complement strand
GCAAAGCAATTTTTGCTTGGGTTTTGGATTTTACAAAATGAGTAAATTCTTTATAACGTGGCATAAATATTTTTTTAAATATTTTTGGGTTCATTATCGGACCCGACTGCATTCCCCAATCATCGCCCATCCAAACCAATTCGACATATTCACCAACTTGTTCCAGGTACTTCTCAAAAAACTGTATTTCCCATTCTAAAATGCGATCCACCAAGATTTCTATAACTTGAGGCTCGAGAGCCAAACGTTCCATATATTCCTGAAAACCCATCAATTCGGAAGAAAGGTAAAAAAGCGAAGCGGCGCTACCGCCAATAATGGCATATTGGGTTCCTTCATAAAGTTCTTTCGCCCTTTCTTTCAGACCAGCAAAACGAGTCGGATCAACTGGATCAGGCATTTGATAGCTCTTCAAATCGTCTATAGTTGCACCTGCCAAAGGGCAATGAATGCTCTCGTCGTATAGTCCAACATTTTTTCGAACGACTCCCCATTCATCAACCCAAGAGGAGTCAGCATGAACTTTTAATTGCCAATTGGAAGGAGCCTTGGCAAATACATACCGAGTATCAGCATGCAATCTCTCTAAAATGCTCTCCTTACAAACTGCCAAATGTTGGATCGGATCATAAAGCCGGATATCATCCTCTTCTTCCAAATAGGCAAGAAGATTTCGATAGGCAACTTCGTGGATTCCATTGTGAAAGTCCTGTCCAACATCGATGGGAACACGGTCGGGTTCTTGGTGATTTAATGCCTTTCGAAAACGTTCTCTTGAGGTCATTTTATCCATTTTTTTCCCCTTTATGCCTTTGGTTTTAAAATGATATACAAACTGCTTGTATAAACCTACCAACTTTACTCCGAAAATGAAAAATTTAAACTTTGCTACTTTTCTGTTAAATAGTGCGAAATAACAAGAAATTCTCTTGTTTACTATAACATATTTTGACCCAATCTTATCTCAATACCTAATTAATTTCCGATTTCCAAAATAAAAAATTTATGGAAGGAGTTCATTAATTAAACCAATGAATCCGTTTAAAGGTTATAATTTGAAAAAAGGAATAAAATCCATTTTAATCAAACAGGAGCGATCATGAATGGAATCATACGGTGATAAAATAACTCAGTCACTTATAGAAGAAGGAGCTTCTTTGGTTGGTTTTGCTGATCTAAGTGGTCTTTCTCCTGATATTACCAAATCATTTCCTTATGCTATTTCAATTGCAGTTGCTCTGAATCCAGCAATAATGGCAAAAATTCATCAGGGACCCACTGCAGACTATTTTGAAGAATATAAAAGAGTGAATCTTTTTCTATCCGATTTAGGAAAATTTGCTGCTAAAATCCTGGTCAATCTGGGATTTAAAACCTTCCCTATCGAACCGACAACTGAGCATTTTGACCTTAATACTCTATCGACCTTTCTCCCCCATAAAACAATAGCAACCCGTGCCGGTCTTGGTTGGATAGGAAAATCGGCCCTCCTCACCACCAAGCAATATGGTAGTGCCCTACGTCTTACCTCAGTGCTCACTGATTGTCCACTACCGACTGTGAAACCCATCAATCAAAGTCAATGTGGTGACTGTAGGCTGTGTGTTGAAAGTTGCCCCGGCCATGCTCCATTGGGAAATAATTGGGATATAAATCTTCCCCGTGAAAGTTTCTTCAATGCTTTCACCTGCCGGGAAACTGCCATCAAGCTCTCCCAACCGGTTGGAATCGAGGGAACGGTCTGTGGAATTTGTATTGTCTCCTGTCCTTGGACCCAGCAGTATCTTACGAGGCATAAACCAAATTCGTGTTAAATTAAAGTCTTGAATTAAGGAATAAGAAAAGATGAGATCCTCACGCATTACAATACACTTTAAAAATATAGTATTAGTGAAATATCTGTAGTTTTGATTTGGGATAAGGATCTATCCTGAAAATACCATCTTATAAATTCCCCCATTGAGGGGGGTTAGGGGGGTGTGCCTTTAATCCGTCATCCTGAGCCCTCGCTTTTTAAGGGCGTGAGGATCTCCTTCCAACCCCTCCGTCATCCTGAGCCCTCGCTTTTTAAGGGCGTGAGGATCTCATCTTTTTAGTTTTTTTTTCTTTATAAATACTTTAAAGGATGAAATTCTGACGTCGTCCGGCAGAAGACACCGGACTCCTTAGAATTACAAAGTGTATGGTAGAGATTGCCACGTCGCATAAGAGGCTCCTCGCAATGACGGATTTAGATAGAAATTTTCATCCTCATCTGGTGCCATAACATGGCATGAGGGTCTATCCTGTAAACTGCACAGGATAGCAGCCTACGGCGTAAGATGAAAAGATAAAAAATTGAAAAAATGAAAACTAATGAGGATAGACCCTCTCAGTTTTCATCCTCATGTGGTGCCGCTATGCGGCATGAGGGTCTATCCTAAAATTAAAAATAATGAAAAGTGATTAAAACAAAATGAAAAAGGCACACCCTCCTGAATCCCCCCTCTTTGGGAAAATATATTGAACAATTCCCCTCCATGTTCGAACTTCACCCTCACTACTCACTAGCTCCCTCCATAGATTGAAGCTCAATGAGTAGATCTTGAGCCATCTCAGCATCCAAATTTTTTAGTATTTCATATTGTTCTTTTGCCTGAAGGAAATCCCCTAACCACAGATAGGTAATCCCTAAATTAAAATGAGCCTTGGCATAATTGGGATCGATACGAACAGCTTCTTGCAGTGGCTTAATAGCATTATGAGGTTGCCCAGCCATAGCGTAAGCGACACCCAAAGCTCCTTGGCTTTCAGCCGATTCGGGTTCAATTTGAACAGCCAGCTTTAATACCTCTAGAGCTCGTTTATGATCTCCTAATTTTCCAAAAAGGATTCCCATATTGTTATATGCCAAGGATAATTGGGGATCTATATCAACTGCTTTTTCGAACTGTTCTATGGCTTGTTCATATTCCTGTAGCATTCCATACATTGCCCCTAAGGCGTTATAAACACTAGCATTATAAGGATCTAAAGAAAGTGCTTTTTCGAGAGTTAAAATTCCATCTTTTGGTTTCCCCAGCTTTCCCAAGGAAATCCCTAACTTATAATACGCTTCGGCAAAGGTAGGTTCACGTTCGATTGCCTTTTGATAAGCATCGATTGCTTCTTCAAAATGATTGGATTGAAAATGATATTCTCCAAGTTGAAAGAGTTCTATTGCTTCCTGATTATAAAAAAGGTCAATCGGGGAAGTGGAAGGAATAGAATCTGGTGCTGGAGTTGTCAAAATCGGCTTTGCTGTTGGGGTTGGTGAAGTAAACTCTTCAGCTCGTTTTAAAGCGATATTCAAATTGGTTTCTTGATTTTCAGTAATAACAACCATTCTGGATTCATTATCATATTCGGGATGAGAAAACTCTAATACCGCTTTGCCCACAGGAATTTTTGAGAAAAAATAGGATCCGTTATCGTTTGATATTGCTTCTTGGTCCTGTTCGACAATACCGATCTTTACTCCCGAAATTGTTTTTCCGCTTAAGTTATCATAAATTTTACCGGTTATTTTTCCAAAACCAGTTGTTTCTTCCGATAATGAAGTTGAATTATCGGTTAAGGTTAAATTTTCTGTTAAGTCGAAATATAAGGTGGTTTGTTGTATTTTCCCCTCGGTTATTTCACATGGGAATTTCACAACCGTAACAACTTCAATACCTTTTTCGGTTTCTTTAACAGAAAGATGATCAACTCTTTCATCCTGAATTAGAAAGGTTTTAAGCGTCCCTTGAGCAGCCTGAATGTTTTCGAAATTGAATCGTATTTCATTCTTTTCCAAATCAGTATTATAGCTATAATTTGGTAGTCCACCAGAAAAATCAAACGCCACCCTGGTTCTTTGTTCTTCAGGATAAGAACCATATCGAACGGTTAGTAGGGTGATGGGTTGGGCTCCATAGGCAGCTGTAACCAAGCATCCAAGAAATACCAGAACAATCCCAAAATATTGGTAGGATTTAATATTTTTCAAATACCAGTTCCTCCTTTTAGAATTATGGTATTTTCCTCTTTCATTGAATTATTTTAAAGGATTTCAACCCCTAAGGTATTTTTCATTTCTTTTAAGGCAAATTCATGTGCTTGTAAGTCATTTGATGTCAACCCATGGCGATAGGCTGCAACCTGATAATGGAGCATTTGTGCCCAAGCTGCGGTATAAAGAACACAGATATTGGTTAAAACACCAACGATTTCCACTTTTTCGACCTTTTTTTCACGAAGGAGCAAGTCCAGTTCAGTAGCAAAAAAAGCGCTAAATCGCCGCTTCGGTATAATATAATCTCCCTCTTGTGGCGCCACTTCTTCGATGATTTTTTGTCCCCAACTTCCTCGAATTGCATGGGGCGGGAAAAGTAAAAATTCCTCATCGCTTTCCCAGTGCGTATCACAAGAATAAATAATAGTGTAGTTTTCTTTTCTCTTCTGGGTAATGAGTTCTTTGCAAAATTGAATTACCGGTTGAACATGGTCACCTATATATAAAGCCCCTTGGGGTCGCATAAAATCATTCAGTAAATCGATAATTATTAAAGCATTCATCGTTTGACTCCCTTATATCGAAATATGGTTTTAATTTCTTTTCTATCATTTCATTATAAATCCTTTCGGTTTTCAGTTCCATTTGTCATTTCAACCAAATTTTCGCTTTATTTACTTCTCCCTTTGGATAAAAGGGATAGTTCGAGTTTCGAATAGTTATCAATAAATTCAAATCCCCTCTTTTTACTTCTTTGCTAAGGGGAAATTATTTCTTGAATTTATATATTTATTCTTAACTAGTGCCACGAAAGTGGAATGTAGACTTTTTCTAAAATCCACGGGCATGATAAATCTCGTCCCAACAAAAGAATTTAAAATGGAGGGGTGCAATTTATTGTACCCGATTCATGGAGCGACATGCCATGGCATGTCGAATCTTTAAGATTTCACCCTCATCCTTACCTTCTCCCATCAAGGGAAAAGGAACTCTGAGTCGTCATTGCGAGACCTGGTTTTTTGAGGTCGTGCAATCTCATGAGTTATCTTTTATTATTTGTAGGATTGAGAAATTATGGAATTGTGGAATCGAAATGAATGAGATTCTTATAATATCTGGTAAAAAAACACCGAACTCCTCAGAATGAAAGAATGGTTAAATGAAATTGCCACGTCGCCCAACCAAAAAACGGTTGGGTTCCTTGTAATGACGGAACGAGTAGGGGTTTGATAAATCAAGACTTACGAAATATTTAAAATTATTTGATATTTTTTAATTCTTGATTTATGTCATATAATAAAAAAGGAATAAAAATTAAAAAACTCATTCTCGTGCTTGTTGGTGATATAAAGAACGTTTTTTTTCTCTTTTCGGAGGGCTTAAAATGAACGATTCGGTATTCATTTACTATATATTATTTCCCGCACTTATTTTTTTAGCACGTATGGCTGATGTAACCTTGGGAACACTGCGAATTATTATGGTTTCTCGGGGCTTAAAAAATATAGCTCCTATAGTTGGTTTTTTTGAAGTTTTAATATGGCTATTAGCTATTCGACAAATTATGATGAATTTAACTGAAGTCTCCTATTTTCTCGCTTACGCCAGTGGCTTTGCTGCCGGGAATTATGTCGGCATGTGGTTAGAAGAAAAATTAGCTATGGGGCATACGATAGTTCGAATCATAACCAACAAAGATGTTAAACTGCTCCTAGATCAACTCCGAAATCGCAATATCGGAGTAACCTGTATTTCCGGTCAAGGATCAGAGGGACCAGTCACAGTTGTTTTCGTCATTATTAAAAGAAAGGACCTTCGCGAGGTTATTCAATTCATTAATCAATTTAATCCTCAGGCTTTTTATTCTTTAGAAGATGTGAGACAAATAAATGAAGGCATCTTCCCTCGTAAGGGAAGCTGGTTCAGCTTTCCTGGCTTATCATCTTTTAAATCTTTACGTAAATGATTTAAAGCTGTTTTTTTTAGGGATGAAATTAAATTCTTGTTCAGAAAGGTATTTTGGAGTAGAATATATTTAATTCATTCCTTTAAAGAAGCAGTAATGCTTTCATAAATGATTGAAGTCAGAGTGAAAGTTATTTTCCTTCAAGAACTGTATAACCATTTTTCCCAAACCAACACCGATTTATTCCTTATTGAAACCTTTGAAATCAAAAGATCTAAAAAACTAAAAAGAACCATTTTTTCTGTTAAGATGTGGTTCAGATTTTAAGGAGGGATATTATGAGTATTCAATTTGGTGACCATATCTTTGACGAGCCGACCCCCTTTGGGAAATGGCAACCACCCAAACAACCATGCATCTATGCAGTACTGGCCTATGACCCTAAAGTGAAACCCAAGCCATACCTAGTCCTCTTTTTTGGTGAATGCGAAAATTTAAGTGATCAAACTTTCTTTCGCTCACACATAAAATATTCTTGCTGGACAAAACAATCCGGATCAGAAAAAAACCTCTTTATCACTCAGTTAAAATTGCCAGATTCCGATGGCATAGCCAGAAAAAAGATACTGAATAAACTCATTCAAAAATTCCAACCGGTTTGTAACGAAGTTTAAAAATGCGGTTCCTTGGTGCTATTTCATTTCCAACCTTACCTTCTCCCATAAAAGGGAGAAGGTAAGTTCGATGGTGAAGTTTTTTTCAACTCGCTATTTACTTCTCTTTTTATTTATAGGTCAGCCAAGACTCTTCATTTTATTTATCCTCAAAAAAACCTCGAGTCATTGAAAACTCTTTAAATTTGTAGTATATTTAAAACACCTGACCGGAAGGAAGTTTTTCTAACCGGATGGGATGAAAAGATATCGTATACCTGAGGCAAACGGGCGAACGGTCCTGTGGTCAAGGGGCAGCGAAGTTCAACCTTGAATCCATTTGGCCTGTTCGATTTATGAACAGGCTTTTTTATTGGATAAATCCTTTTTTGCCTCTTTTTTCTTCTTACGATACCGAACTATCCCTCCTCCGGCATAGGGTACCAGCAAAGTAAAATTTTTAGGGGTGATGGATATGGTTTCCGAAAAACGAATTGGTGTCATTGGTATCATTGTCGAAGACCGACAACAAGTTCCTCAGATTAACTCGCTTCTCAGTTCTTTTAACGAAGTCATTATCGGCCGCATGGGACTCCCCTACCATGAAAGGTCATTGTCAATCATCTCCATCATTGTTGATGGAAGTACCGATGAAATTGGTGCTTTGACCGGACGTTTGGGACAAATTTCCGGCATCAAAGTTAAAAGCACCTTAGTCACTCGATAAAGGAGGAAAGGAGTGAGAGAAGCAATAAACAACAAGCCCACGCTAATCAAAGAACCGGAGAACTTTAATCAAGAAACTCTTCGACAATTGTTTGATTTAGCTGAGCACAATCTTCCCGCTCTCTTAAAGTATGCCAATCAGGTTCGTAAAGAACAAGTTGGTGACGAAGTTCACCTCAGAGCGATTATTGAGTTTTCTAATTACTGCTCCTGTCATTGTTTCTACTGTGGATTGCGGGCAGAAAACCGCAAAATATCCAGGTATCGCTTAACCAATCAGGAAATTTTCCAATCAGTTCAGACTGCAGTCAATTACGGATTAAAAACAATCGTTCTTCAATCAGGAGAAGACCGGTTTTATCAACCTGAGGATATTGCGCGGCTCATCGAATTCATTAAAAAGCATTTTGACGTAGCGATTACCTTATCCATAGGAGAACACTCCCATCAGAGTTATCAAATCTGGCGGAATGCTGGGGCTGACCGCTATTTATTAAAACACGAAACTGCTGACCCAATTCTCTACCAGAAACTAAGACCAGGGAAAAACCTTCAAGATCGAATCGAATGTTTGTTGGATTTAAAAGACCTCGGTTACCAAGTTGGTTCGGGAAATATGGTCGGGCTTCCTGGTCAAACTTTAACATCACTTATGGAAGATGTTCTCTTGATGCAAAAATTAAATGTTGAAATGGCCGGTATTGGCCCTTTTCTCCCCCATCCCGACACACCACTGGGATGTTATCCAGCTGGTTCTCTCTCACAAACCTTAAAAATTCTGGCTATTACCCGAATCGTTCTTCCGATCATCCATCTTCCAGCCACCACCGCCATCAGCACGGTAAATGATGGTGCACGCCGATTAGCTTTAGAATCGGGAGCAAACGTCATCATGCCCAACTTCACGCCTTTAACAGTTCGCGACCAATATGTCATTTATCCTCAAAAAATCGACATTATCGAAGACCCCGAGCAAAGTATGACCAAGCTAAAAAAACTCTTGAAAGAAATGAATCGGACCATTTCGATGAGTTATGGTCACGCGGTAAAAATAAAAACATATTCTTTAGACAATAAGGAGGCTTATCATGGTTTTGGTTCTCAATGAAAGAAAAAAAGCTGATTTTATCGACGAAAAAAGTATTGAGGATTTATTAGAAAAGGGGAAAAATCGTCATCGAAAAGAAATTATGGATATCATCGAGAAAGCCCGAATGGCTCAAGGTCTTTCTCCTGAAGAATGCGCCGTTCTCCTTCAGGTTAAAGACCATGAAATATTAACCGAGATTTATAAAGTTGCTCAGGAGATTAAATTAAAAATTTACGGAAAAAGACTGGTTTTTTTTGCTCCTCTTTACATAAGCAATCACTGTATTAATAATTGCCGATATTGTGGGTATCGACAAGACAACGATTTTCATCGCCGTCGCTTAAGTCAAGAAGAAGTCATCGAAGAAGTGAAGATCCTTGAGTCCATGGGCCACAAAAGATTAGCCTTAGAAGCCGGAGAAGATCTGGTGAACTGTCCCTTGGATTACATACTTGAAACCATTCATACTATATATGGAGTCAACGAAGGAAAAGGAAGCATTCGGAGGGTGAACGTCAATATTGCCGCTACCACCGTCAATAACTACCGAAAATTGAAAGAAGCCAAAATTGGAACTTACATTCTTTTCCAGGAAACCTACCATCGTGAAACCTATCAATACATGCATCCTCGAGGACCAAAAAGCGATTATGATTATCACACCACTGCTTTGGACCGGGCTATGGAAGCTGGCATCGATGATGTTGGCGCAGGAGTATTATTTGGCCTCTACGATTATAAATTTGAAGTACTTGGCTTGCTACAGCATGCCCTTCATCTGGAAGAAGTATTTGGAGTTGGTCCGCACACCATTTCAGTGCCTCGGTTACGGCCGGCTTTGGGTGTTGATTCACTCCTCTCCCAACACCTGGTCAATGACGATGAATTTCGTAAAATCATTGCCGTGCTCCGTCTATCAGTTCCCTATACCGGAATCATCCTTTCCACCCGGGAAAAAGCCTCTTTTCGAGATGAGTTAGCTTCGTTGGGGATTTCTCAGCTTAGCGCCGGTTCTTGTACCGGAGTTGGTGGATATCGGGAAGAATATGATCAAATAAAGGAAAGTGCTGGAATCATTCAGGATTCTCCACAATTTCAAGTGGAAGACCACCGCAGCCCCGATGAAGTCTTGAGGAGCGTATGCCAATCGGGTTATATTCCCAGCTTTTGTACCGCTTGCTACCGTAAAGGGCGAACTGGAGATCGTTTCATGCCTTTAGCAAAATCCGGACAAATTCAGAATGTGTGTCAGCCTAATGCTATCCTTACCTTTAAGGAATTTTTAGAAGATTATGCTTCGGAGGAAACTAAAAAAATAGGCGAAAAAACGATCAAGGAACATCTTGAAGCCATTCCCAATTTACAAGTGAGAAAACTAACTGAGGAACGCCTAAAACTCATCGAAAATGGCGAACGAGATTTATATTTTTAATAGGAGATTGTTATATTTTTTAGAATTTCCTTCTGATCTATTTTTCCTTCTCCCTTGATGGGAGAAGGCGAGGATGAGGGTGAAAACCCAAAATTCGACAAGCCATGGCAAGTTGTTCCATTAATCGGACGCAATAAAGGCTGAGGGGGCGAGGGGGAGAGGGGGGTGAATGAAAAAAGAATTAAAGGATAAAAGAAAAAATTACAAGATGAGATCCTCACGCCCTCAAAAAGCGAGGGCTCAGGATGACCGATGAAAGGCACACACCCCCCCCTTAATCCCCCCTCAATGGGGGAATTTATAAGATGGTATTTTCAGGATAAAAATAATTGGAGGTTACAGTTATGAACGGAACTCCTCGAAGCCTTCGACCCCATATTGGTATTTTTGGCCGGAGAAACGTCGGTAAATCATCACTGATCAATGCTCTGACCAATCAAGAAGTTGCCATTGTTTCTAGTGAGCCAGGAACTACCACCGATCCGGTTTTTAAGTCTATGGAACTCTTGCCTTTTGGACCAGTGGTTTTTATCGATACTGCTGGATTGGATGACCAAGGGTTTTTAGGTGAATTAAGAAAAAAGAAATCATTGGAAATCCTTCGCCGTTGTGATGTTGCTATATTGGTTTGGGATAACCTGGGGGGAGATTTTTTCTTTGAAAAAGAACTGATCGCCTTGCTCAAAGAAAACAAAATTTGCACCATTGGGGTTCAAAACAAAATCAATGGAAAAACTCTCCAGAATTCAGAACTCGATCAGTTTCAGATTCCTCTTTTTCAAACCGATGCTCAAACCGGAAAAGGCATCGATCTATTAAAAAATTCATTGGTTGAAATCCTAAAACGTCAGTATGAAGAAAAACCCTTGATCAAAGATTTAATTCAGCCTGGTGATATAGTACTTTTGGTCGTCCCCATAGATCTCGGTGCTCCCAAGGGGCGGTTGATCCTCCCCCAGGTCCAAACCATACGTGAAATATTAGATACCGGAGCTTCAGCTATCATTGCCAAAGAAAGTGAATTAGCCGAAATTTTGGATAAGCAAAAATATCCCCCTCGTTTGGTGGTCACCGACTCTCAGGTGTTTCACAAGGTTGCCACTGTCCTCCCCCCTGATCAACCTTTGACCAGTTTTTCGATTTTATTCGCTCGAAACAAAGGAGATTTAACCACTTTAGTTGAAGGAGTTCAGGTGATTGACTCTCTCAAGTCGACGGACAAAGTTCTGATAGCTGAAGCTTGTACCCACCATCCTCAGGCTGATGATATTGGACGACTAAAAATACCCCGCTGGCTTCGACAAAAAGTTGGCTTTGATATTGAAGTTGATATTACCGCCGGTAACGACTTTCCGGAAAACATCAATGAATATCGGCTTATTATCCACTGCGGAGGATGCATGATCAATCAGAAGGAGATGTTGTATCGTCTTCATTCTGCTCGAGAATCGGGAGTGGCAATCACCAATTACGGCGTTTTTATCGCCTATGTTCAAGGGTTAATTCCTCGAGTGTTAGAAGTTTTTCCGGAATTTAACCCTCTCTTCACTTCCAGGGTTGGTTAGTAACCCGACGAACATTGATTTCATCAATCATGGCATTTCCTCGGTGTTGAAGGAGGTAGAGAATAAGGTCAGTAATTTCTTGAGGTGAGATGAGAATGGATCGATCGAGATCTGGTCTCATATTCCAAGCCAGGTCGGTATCAACCCCTCCTGGAGATATCACATAGACTCGAATACCATCCTGGTGCACTTCCTGGGCTAACACCTTGGTCATTCCCATGAGAGCATGCTTTGATGCTGTATAGGCTCCCTGGAGAACATATCCTTTATAGCCAACAACCGAAGAAATATTTACTATTGAGGGCGTATCAGATTTTTTTAAATAAGGAATAGCTTCTCGGGAGAATAAAAAAGGAGCTCGAGCGTTGACCATCATTTGTCGATCCCATTCCTCAACGGTGGTTTCAACCAAGGGTTTGGAGAGAGCAATACCCGCGTTATTGATAAGAAAATCCAATCTTCCAAATTCTTCGATGGTTTCTTTAACTACTTTTTCGGGAACATCTGGGTCAGCAATATCAACTGGAAAAATACGAACTTTTATCCCCTTGGTCTGGATTTCCTGTTCTAGGGTTTTCATCTTTTCCAGCGAGCGCGCAACCAGTGCCAAATGAACTCCTTCATCAGCTAAGGATTTGGCTATTGACCTCCCTATTCCCCGACTGGCACCTGTCACAATGGCTACTCTATTTTTTAAAGATATGATATGAGACAGATCAATCTCTCCTTACATCTTCGCTATTTCTTGCTTATTATACCATGCACTTTTTGGATTATCAGGAAAAACCTCCATGTTGCTTACATGGTACTAAAAAAACTTCGAAAACTTAGGATATGTCAAACCATAGCATGTCATTACAACAAAAAAATTGGGCGCAATTAATTGCGCCCCTAAAATTTTAATCATTTTTTGTGGTTTGATTTTTCCAGCTATAAGATGCATCTACGGGGTTGCCAGCAAAACCACCTTCCCAACAACAGATGAGGATGATAATATTTACTTAGAATTCAATCTTCCTCTTTAGCATAGAGAAGCAAAAGAGGAAACACTCAATTCACTCACTTTTATATATTTTAAGCTTGGCGACAGACCCGTTCCGTAAAAAATGGAAGAAATCGTTTCTCATCAAGTGAAACCCCAACCTCAGTATTACTTCTATCTTTTTGGTCGGTCACCAGAGTGAAGCCAGTTGTACAAATACCATTGGTTTCGATTTCTACAAATAATTTTCTGGTTTTAACTAAAGAACGATCAATGGCAAAAGCCAGAGCCAGGGCATCGTGCATCCAACTCCCATCTTTTCGAAGATAATCCCAATAAATCTCAAGCAGGGTTGCCGCCATAAGATGAACTGGAGTTCCAACCTCTCTAATTTTCTTTAAATCTTTACTATTGATAAAAGTTGCATTTCTTCGGGTTACATCCATGCCTAACATAACCTTTGGAACACCCGAACGGAAGACGAATCTTGCAGCTTCTGGATCACAACGCACATTGTATTCTATAGCTGGTACGTCCAAGCTATTATCACTCACCCGAGCCATTCCGCCAATAAAAATGATCTCTTTTATCTTCGGAATTATAGTTGGATCTTTAATTAAGGCAACCGCGAGATTGGTTAAAGGCCCTATAGCAACCAAAACAATTTCTCCAGGATTTTCATGGACCATTCGAATGATAAAATCCACTGCCGATTCATTGATGGGGATGAGATCAGTCTCTTCTCCGGTAATTATCCCCTTCCCCTCAATACCATCTTTCCAGATATCTCTTTCCCGAAGCAAGGGAAATTCCGATCCAATAGCAACTGGAATCCCTTTCTTCCCGTCCAAATCTATAAGCCTTAGGGCAATTAGCGCTCGCAGATGAACATCACCATAAACGGTGGTCACACCTTTGATATCCAATTCTGGAGAGTGAAGGGCAAAAAGCAGAGCCATGGCATCATCAACATCGGATCCTATGTCGGTATCAAGAATAATCTTTGGCATTTTAGCCTCCTAAATTTCGATTTCCTTTTTTCAGAGTGAATTCAAATATTTGAAAGGGTGAAACCGCTTGAATATTCTTTCCATCTAGTGAATGGTATTGAATGCTCTGATCATTTTCCACCAGAAAGCCAGACTGAACTAAAACGTTTTTTCCTTGATTCTCATAGCCCCGAGCCACAATTTCCTGAGGCTTCTCCCCTGGGCGAATTGAAGTCAGAATCAGTTCCGGGTTATTATTT
>JAAYUP010000187.1 GCA_012517635.1 Candidatus Atribacter alterifermentans | reverse complement strand
CTCAGTTTTTAGTTTTTGCGCGAGACAGAAGCTGAAATTTTTTTTGATATCGACCCGGGTCATCAGTCTTTTTTTAATATTAAAAGAGGTCGATATAATGGATTCCATAGAATCACAGAGTCTTCAACTGATTCAAATCGTTTTAGATCATTATTCCCTTCCTGATTATGGTCGTTTCCTCGTCGAGCGAGCCGTTCACGCCACTGCTGACTTTTCGATCGCTTCACTTTTTGTTATTCAACCAGGTTTCATTGAAACCTCAATGAATAAAATCGAAGCCGGTTCCGAAATTTATTGTGACACCGAAATGGTTTCCAGTGGAATTTCTCCTCGTCTCCTTCATCAATGTGGAACCAAACTCACCGTTTTCGTTCATCAACAAGAATGTTATGCCCGAGCTCAACGGGATAATATAACCCGCTCAGAAGCAGCTGTAGATTTGAGCTGTGAAAAAAACATTCGTAAATTTATTTTTGGAAATACTCCAACTGGTCTCCTTCGGTTAGTTCAACATATCAACCAGGGATATCAGGTTGACTTTGTCATTGGCATGTCGGTTGGTTTTATCTCGGCAGCTATTTCTAAAAAACAATTGTTACAAACCGGTGTTCCAGCAGTCGTTCTTTCCGGTCCCCGGGGAGGAAGTTCTATAGCTGCTTCAGTCTTCAATGCCCTTCTCAAAAAAAAGCTAGAAGAAAATGGAATGGAGATTAAAGAATGAAATTGGGAATCACGACTGGAACTTGTGCATCGGCTGCCGCTCTTGGAGCACTTTTTAAAGCCTTAGGGAAAGACCCTTCTTATGTCAAGACTGAGCTTCCCAATGGAGAATATATCGATGTTGAAATTATTCAAGCTGGAGTTAGATCCGATGGACACTATTTCTCAATGGTGAAAAAGTATGCCGGCGATGACCCGGATGTCACCGATGGCATATTGATCGGTGCTTCTCTCCTCCTAACGCCAGGAAATCAGAATATTTCGATTATCGGTGGAGAAGGAGTTGGAAAACTCACCAAACCAGGTTTGTATCTCGAACCAGGAGAATGGGCCATTAATCCAGTTCCCAAAAAACAAATCACCGAAAACTTACTGCGATTTCTTCCCAAATATTGGGACCTTCAGGTTGAAATATACGTTCCGAATGGACGGAAGATAGCAACCCAAACTTTCAATTCCGAGCTGGGTATAGAAGGCGGTATTTCTATCTTAGGAACTACGGGAAGAGTCTTCCCTATGTCGCAAAGTTCTTTTATGGAAACGATTCGCTTACAAATCCGCCAACGAATCGCTCTGGGGTTTCATACCTTGGTCTTAGTTCCAGGAAACTATGGAGAGAAGTTTGCTCAAAGCCTTGGCTGGAATTCTCAACACATCATCCGTACATCTGGATATATCGGATTTGCTCTGGATACGGCTCGAATCGAAAAAGCAAAAAGAATCGTTATGATTGGTCAGGTTGGAAAAATGGTAAAAATTGCCGGTGGAATATTTAACACTCATAACGAGGTTGCCGATGCCCGACGAGAAATTCTCTATGCTCATTTAGTTCGATTCGGTTTGCCAAATGAATATCTCGATGACATATGGAACGCCCCGACTGCCGAACAGGTTTCACAAATTTTAACCAAGTGGCCTTCTGCTTCTCAATTTTGGAATTCTCTTGCCCATGAAATTGCCCAAAAAATTAGAAAGAGAATGAAAAACCAGTTATTGGTTGAGGTACATATATTTTCGCTTAAGCAAGGTTTTTTAGGAAAGGATACTCTTG
>JAAYUP010000186.1 GCA_012517635.1 Candidatus Atribacter alterifermentans | reverse complement strand
AGCTAAAATAAAGAGATCGGCAGCGACTTCGAATCCTGATCCTGGAATGACCTCCGGTTTTCGTCTCCCTGATTCATCTGGCGCGCAGAGTCTCATGACAAAGGTTTCCATATATAAAGAACTATCTCGTTCGGTAAAAGCACGAGGGCTGGCACAATAGACAAATTCAATTCCTTCATCTTGGGCATCTTCAATTTCTTCGTCCCGAGCTGGCATTTCTTCTCGGGAACGACGATAGTAGATTGACACTTTTTTGGCACCACGTCGAAGAGCAGTTCTGGCACAGTCAATGGCAACATTTCCTCCTCCGACGACAACCACATCCTGAGCTTCAGGAAGTTCTTCACCGCTATTCGCTTTATCTAAATAAAAAAGTCCATCCATAATTTGGGGATGATTTTCTCCATCGACTCCAACTTTCATCCCCTTCCAAGCCCCACAGGCCAAATAGATTGCTTGAAAGTTTTGCTCAAATAAGTGATTAAGGGTAAAATCTCTCCCCCACTTTTTTCTATAATGAATTGAAACCCCCAGGGATAGAATGGTTTCAATGTCTCGAGAGACGACTTCACGAGGGAGTCGATAAGCTGGTATTCCATAAACCATCATTCCACCCGGTTGATCCTTGGCTTCAAAAATTTCGACGGAATATCCTTTCAATGCTAGAAAATAAGCGCAGCTTAATCCGCTCGGACCAGCGCCAACAATGGCAATTTTTTGGGGTTTTGGATTTTCTCGTTCCGGTAAAACATTGATTTGATGAGTGTTTTCGTAATCAGATAGAAATCTTTTAATCGACGGTATTCCTAAGGGCTCATCCAATACACCACGCTGACATTTTTCCATGCAGGGATGATGGCAAGCTCTGCCGCAAATTGCCGGAAAGGGATTATCCAGCCGTACGGTACGAATGGCATCTTCATATCGTTGATTTTTTACTAGGGCGATATATCCCTGAGCCTTCTGCTCTAAAGGGCAGGCGGCTTGACAATTTGCTGTTCCCTTTTTTTCAATGGTAAAAGTATTGGGAAAGGCTTGTGGAAATGGTCGGAAGGTGGCCTTTCGGGTGTTGAGAAAATTTTCAAATTCATTCGGTCGATCGACCGGACAAACCCTTACACAATCACTACACCCGGTACACTTGGATACATCGATGAACCTGGCTTTTTTTCGAACGGTTACAGTAAACTGTCCTGGTTGTCCTTCAATCTTTTCGATTTCGGAATAAGATAAAATGTCAATGTTGAGATGGCGACCGCATTCCACTAATTTAGGAGACAGAATACACATTGCACAGTCATTGGTTGGGAAGGTTTTATCAAGTCGAGCCATGAGACCTCCAATGGTAGGCGACGATTCAACTAAATAAACATGAAAACCTGAGTTCGCCAAATCAAGAGACGATTGGATGCCGGCTATCCCTCCTCCTACCACCATGACTCGGCCGATTTTATTCATGGTCATGATTATTTTTCTCCTTTACCCAGGCCAATTTATTGGTTTCATTTTTGTAAAAATTTTCAAAGTCATCAACCGAGTGAATGTTTTCTTCTTCCCAGATGTAAGAGATCAAATCACGACGGAGCTGTTGGGTACGACGATCAATCTCTTCAATCATTTTTAACCAGTGAGAGTCAACATATTTTTCTTCTACGGCTATTTGCCGGAGAACTTTCAGAAGATTGGTGAATTCAACATCTTGCGGACAGTGAGCGGTGCAGGTATAACAACCGATACACATCCAGATTGCCTTTGAGGCTAAAACTCCCTCACGATCTCCAACTAAAATTTGATGAATAATTCGACGGGGATTAAAACCGCTCTCCACTTCACTTACCGGACATCCGGCGGTACACACTCCACAGGCAAAACATGCCATCAACCCCTCTCCACCGGGTCGCGACGCAACTTGATATTTGAATTGAGGATCAAATTTTTTTTCAACCTTCATCATGAAGTGATCTCTCCTTTTACCGGTCGGGGTAATAGACCAGACCGTTGTACGATTTCCGGAACTATACTTTCCCAAGCAATGGCCATAATGTGAACGCCAGATACTCCTTCGATTTTCGACACTTTTTGGATGGTTTCGATACAAACTTCAACACCTTCAGCTTTTTGATCGGCAGCTGTTTCCATTCTCTCTATTAAGCTGTTAGGAATGACAACACCTGGCACCTCATTTTTCATGTATCGTAACGCTTTTGCTGATTTGACCGGTATAACACCGGCTAAAATAAATGACTTTTTATGAAGTCCTAAGTTGCGTACTTCTTCCATCCACCGGGTGAAAATATCTATATCAAAAATTGCCTGAGTTTGGATAAATTCGGCTCCGGCAGCAATTTTCTTCGCCAAACGAAGAGCACGAAATTCGAGAGGATCGGCAAAAGGGCTTTCACCAGCGCCTAAAAAAACCTGAATTTCCCCTTTTACTTCTTCACCATTTTGAAATACTTTTTGATCACGCATGTTTTTCAGCATTTGCAGGAGTTGGATTGAATCAATATCGTAGACATTTTTTGATTGGGGATGGTTTCCCATACTCTGATGGTCTCCAGTGAGGCAGAGAAGATTGGGAATCCCTAAAGCACAAGCCCCGAGGAAATCGCTTTGCAGTGCAATGCGATTTCGGTCTCGGGTGACCATTTGCATAACCGGCTCGATTCCCTGTTCCTTGGCAATCAAACAACTAGCAAAACTTGACATACGAACGATAGCCGTCTGATTATCGGTGATATTGACTGCATCAACAAAACCTTTAAGCAGATCGCATTTTTTTCGTATTACCTGAAGATCGGATCCTTTGGGAGGTCCCACTTCGGCAGTAACAGCAAAATAACCACTTTGTAATACCTGTTTGAGCCAGCTCATAGCAGCATGTCCTCCCGAATCATTTTCCGATGCCCACCATAGCGTGATGTAGACCAGTCTTTCGGAGGCTGAATCGTCAGCAACCAATCCAAACGATTGAGCTTCTTTAGGCGATCATAAATCAATTGCCAAGCACAATCTCGTTCAGGTTTCACTTCACATTTTCCATCTTTTGAACCACCGCATGGGCCGTTTAAAAGACTTTTAGCGCAGCGGGTTATCGGGCATGTTCCACCAAAAAGATGAATGATGCAATTCCCACATCCCCAACAACGTTCTTCCCAATACCCTTGTTTTACTGGCATACCCATGAAGGTCGTATTTAACCCAGGATAGATGCTTTTTCCAGAATCGAGTTCATATAAAGCTTGAACTCCAATGCCGCAGGCCAGAGAAATGACGGCATCCACCGAATGAATGCGTTCTCGTAAAGGATTGATAAACTCCAATTCGCATTGCCGTTCGACTGTATAACTATCAGCTTCATATCCTTTGATTCTCAGTAAAGAGGCTAATTCTTTCGCTTCTTTATCACCACCAGTGAGACAGACAGTTACACAGGTTCCGCATCCTAAAACCAAGATTTTTTTTGAATCGCCAAGCATAGCAAGGATTTCTGGTATTGGTTTTCTTTCTCCAATGATCATGGTTTAAGCTCCTCTTGGGCTTGAGTGCTCGATATCAAATCCAACGTTCTTCTTATTTCAGATATTTTTTCCGCCGTGACAAAACTAATAAAAACTCTTTTGCGAACACCAGATTCTTCTAATAGATTATTGATTCTATCAACTCGCCTTTGAGCAAAGCGACTTCCATTTTGATGAAAACAGCTGTCAATTGGACAGCCAACCAAGAGAACCAGATCGTACTCCTCTTCTAAGGCTTCAAGAATATCAATTTCTTTTACACTTCCAAGACAGGGTACTTTCTTAATTTTGATAAACTCATGGTAATTTGAATTTTCGGTGGTATATTTTATCATCGCCGGATAGCCACTTTTATCACAAGCGATTACCAATATTTTCAATCTCCATCACTCCAAAATCAGAAATATTTAAAATAGTAACGAGTGACTACGAACCAATTTTAAGTCTTTCCGGTCTGTTCACCAAATCTTATTGACTTTTCTCTCATTGGGTTGGGTTGTTCTTTTTCCATTTCAAGACCGTATAGAGTAATGGCACCAGCTGGGCAAGAGGTAGCGCATAAACCACAAAGATGACATTGTTCCCAATTGATTCTGGCTTTTTTTCTTTTTGACGACCCTTCTATGTCAATAGCACTCCAGGGGCAGGTTCGAAGACAAGTTAAACAAAGAATACACTTTTCTTCATCAACCATGGCTCGATTTTTCTCAACAGTTACGCCTCGTTGGAAATAATCAGCCACTTCCTGGATAGCATAGTAAGTATCAATAGTTAATGTATTGTCAGGAAGCTGATACCAGCCATCGAGAGGCAAACTGTAGGGCGGAAGGTTAATATTATTTGATGGTGATAGAGATGGTATGAGTCGATCGCCAAGGAATATCTTGGTGAGGTCATAAGGGATGACTTTTTTTCCGGGCACCTTGACCAGCCAGTCACTCAAGATTTTTTGGGCAATTTCATCCCGCTCGGTAACAAAGTTGATCCAACTTCCTCTCATGTCTAAAGAGGGTTGAAGGACCAAACGGGAAAAGTCAATTTTTTCAATGAGGACACCAGTTTTCCGGCTTTCAAGGTATTTTTTTTCCAAGCCATCACCTGCAACAATGGCTTCCCGACAGAGAATGAATACTTGTGCTTGGTCTCTTTGAACTAAGAGCCGAGAGAGGTCATAAAGAGTTAACCAGGTATCAGGAGGTGTCATCATTTCTGGAACCAAAAAAACTACGGTTTGCTTTCGAAAATTCCTCATAGGAACTTTCGTTTGAAAATCTTCGAGAAAAAGGACTTTACGAGTATCATTCACTTCAATGGGAATTGGATGCGAAAAAACCGATTGAAATTCGGGAACAACCACTACCCCTCCAACTATTGTTGCTCCCAGTTGTGACTCAATACAATAGTGAATTCCCTGACGCTTGATAGTGAAGGGAGGGGTGGGTTGGAAAATTTCAAGACCGACTTTTTGAAATTCTTCGAGAATGTTATCCTCAACTGGATTTCCTAAGAGAGCGATCTTTGTAGAAAGTTGAAGATGTATTGCTTCAACCGGCTGTTCAGACATAGGAGTGAGCATGACTTGGTGAAGGAAGGAATTCCAGAGATTCAAGTTTTCACTTTCTAAGGATTCAGGAAGAAGTTCTTCTGGATAAGGGAAAACCCACAAAGGATTAATCTTTGCTCGAACGCATATCTGAGCAATATTTTCATGATGTAAAAGAAGACTTTTCCCAATAAATATGAATCGATTGTAATCCATTGGAAGATTCTTTTCAAGTTCAGCCACATTCAGTAAATGAACTCGAACTGGGAGATGGGTATCAATTTGATCGATCCAAGGTTTCATCCAAGAACGGGTATCGCCAAGAGAGACGATAAGAACCGTCTTCAAGTTATTATCCTCCTTGTCAGATTTGTTATCAGACGACAAATTTTCAAATATTTTAACACCCTTTTTATGATGTCACCTGCTGCAACTTCCTATGAACCGATAAAATTTGCTGTGCAACTCTTTTTCCATCAGAAATGGCTTTTTCAATATCTTTTGCTCCCGATGCCGTTCCACATACAAAAATATTTTCCTGGCTGGTGGTTCCATCCCCGTAATCTTTGATAAAACCGGCATCATCGATATTAACCCGAAGGATATTAGCAACCTTTTTGGTTCCTGGGCTGGGGGTCATGCCAATTGATAATATGACGGCATCATATTCAACTCGAGTGACCTTTTGGTCATCTTCAAACACAAGAATCGGTTTTCCGTTTGATGACTCTACTCGATAGGGCATATGGCGGATGAGCCTCACCCGGTTTTTTGAGATTTCTGCAAGCAATTCTTTCTTTCCACCCAGAAGTTGCAAGTCCATGTAGTACATATCAATCTGGAGATGGGGATATTGAAAAGCCAAATCCTCTGAAATCCGGAGAGCATATCGGCAACACACTTGGGAACAATATCCTCTTTTTTCTTTAAAATTTCTTGATCCGACACACTGGATAAAAGCGATTTTTTGATAGGAATGAAAAGCTTTGATTCCTTCCGAGTTTAAATTTCTTTCAACCTCAATCCCAGTATAGACATGAGGAAAAGAACCGTATCCGTATTGAGGAACTTGTCGGGCATCAAAGGGTTGAATTCCAGTTGCAATCAATATCGAATGAGCAATCAACGATCGTCCATTTTTGAAGGAAAGGTGATAATTTTCATTTCTTTCAGACATCGAAACGAGTTGTTGTCCAAGGATAAACTCAAAGGGAAAAGATGAAAAATCACCCAAGTCTCGTCGTAATTGAATCCCATAACAAACGCCACAATACAAGCACCTATCAGTAGCTTTACATCCCAATTGCCAAGCTATTCCCCCTACTTGCTTTTCTGATTCGATAACTACTCCTTTTAAGAAGGGGCTCAAAATCTGAGCAGCAGATAAACCCGCTACACCGGCACCTAAGATTGCGATGTCATAAATGGGCAGAGAAGAGGGAAATCGGTTCATTAGAAAAGCCCCACTACATTTCCATCTTCATCGAAATCGACTGTATTTCCTGCAGGTTTGGAAGGAAGGCCAGGCATGGTTCTCATCTCACCACAAAGCGGATAAAGGAAACCAGCACCAATAGAAGGTCGAATATCGCGGATTGGTAATTTGAAACCCCTCGGACGACCTAACAATTTAGGATCATGGGATAGTGAAAGATGAGTTTTTGCCATGCAAATTGGAAGAGTATCCCATCCCATTTCAGTGAACAATTTAATTTTTTTCTCAGCCTCATTTTCATAAACCACTTCATCGGCACCATAGATTTTAGTCGCAATGGTATGAATTTTGTCTTTGATTGGGATATCAAGTGGATAAAGGAATTGAAAGTTCCCACCATTTTCGCAAGCCCGAACAACTGCATGGGCTAAATCTTTTCCTCCCTCTCCACCCTTTGCCCATACTTCGGAAACAACAGCATCAAAGGCACCATTTTCTATGGAAATTTTTCTGACGGTTTCAATTTCTTTTGGAGTATCGGAGGTAAAGGCATTAATAGCGACGATTACCGGAATTCCGAAGTATCGGGCATTTTCGATCTGTTTAATTAAATTTTCTGAGCCTTTGGTAACAGCTTCAATATCTTCTTGAGCTAAACCAGGATCGAGTGGTTTTCCAGGTACGACTTTATATTTTCCACTGTGCATTTTTAAAGCTCGAATAGAGCACACCATAACAACGCAATTCGGTTTGAGTCCACTATAACGACATTTAATATCCATAAACTTTTCCATACCACAATCAGCACCAAAACCACTCTCAGTTATAACATAATCGGTTAAACGAAGAGCGATTTGGTCGGCTATAATAGAACTATTCCCATGAGCGATGTTAGCAAAGGGACCAGCGTGAACCAGACATGGAGTATTTTCTAATGTTTGGAGAAGATTAGGCTTAATAGCGTCTTTCATTAAAACTGCCATTGAACCAGCACATTTCAAATCTTCCGCGGTAATTGGTTGTTTCTTTTTGTTATAACCGATTACAATGCGTCCCAATCGTTTTCGAATATCCAATAAATCGGTCGTCAAGGCTAAAATGGCCATAACTTCTGAAGCAACTGAAATATCGAAGCCAGATTCTCGAGGGACTCCGTTTTCTTTTCCACCTAAGCCAATGATAATTTTACGAAGTGATCGGTCACTCACATCAACAACCCGTGGCCAGCTTATCGTGTATGGATCAATATCCAACTCGTTACCATGATGAAGATGGTTATCGATAAAAGCGGCAAGAAGATTATGAGCCAAAGATACAGCATGAGTATCTCCGGTTAGGTGGAGATTTAAATCTTCCATAGGAACAACTTGGGAGTAACCGCCTCCAGCGGCTCCCCCTTTAATTCCAAAAACTGGTCCAAGAGAAGGTTGCCGAATGCAGACGATGTTCTTTTTCCCAATGGCATTTAAACCCATGGCTAATCCAATGGTCGTAACCGTTTTTCCTTCTCCCAATGGAGTTGGTGTAATAGCTGTCACATCAATATATTTTCCTAAAGGTTGATCGTGAAATTTGTTTAGGACATTCAGAGAGATTTTAGCTTTATATTTTCCAAAGAGTTCATAATCATCATCGTTTAAGCCAATTCCAGTTGCAATTTCTGAAATTGGTTTCATCGTTGAACGTTGGGCGATTTCAAGATCGCTCATCATAACTGTAATCCCCCTTTTAAAAAAATTAATAAAATATTTGAATTATTTATTAAATAAAATAATTAATTAAATCAAGATTAAAAAAAGGGTGGTAATCCACCCTTTTTTTAGGCAATACCTAAAAGTTCTTTGTCTTTGTCAACAGCTGATGCAGCATCAGGTGCATAGCCATCTGCACCGACCTCATCAGTAAATTTCTGAGTCACTGGAGCTCCTCCAATTAATACTTTTACATTATTTCTTACTCCAGCATCCTGGAAAGCCTTAATATTTTCTTTGATTTGAACCATGGTGGTGGTTAATAAGGCTGACATACCGACAACTTGAGGATTGATCTCTTTTACTGCTTGGATAAACTTTTCGGCCGGGACATCAATACCAAGATCGATGATTTCGAAACCAGCTCCTTCCATCATCATAGCGACTAAATTTTTACCGATATCATGGAGGTCTCCTTTTACCGTACCAATGATCATTTTTGCTACTGGTTCAACTCCACTTTCGATTAATTTTGGTTTTAAAATTTCCATACCGGCTTTCATAGCACGAGCAGCAATCAATACTTCGGGAACATAAATTTCATTGGCTTTAAATTTTACACCAACTTCATTCATTCCCTTAATAAGACCATCGTTCAAAACTTCAGAAGGTTTAAGACCTTCTGCTAAAGCTTTGTTAGTCAGCTCGGCTACACCTTTCGCATTCCCAGCAAATAATTCTTTCGCAAGTTGTTCTAATACTTCCGCCATGAATGACCCTCCCTCATAAGATAATGTGCATATTTTAACAAAAAGATAAATAAAAATCTATAATTTATCTTTAAAAATTTAATAACCTATTATATTATCTATTTAAGTAATTAGTTTAAGTATCAATATTTCTGAAAAGGAGGAAAAGATGTGGGGACAGAACATGTAACCTTTATTCAGTGGTGTAACGGAAAGACTCATAAAGGATTTTTATCTCTTTTCTTTGGTTCAATTTTAGCCGGTGCCTATATCGGGTTTGCTTCACAACTTTTTACCCTACTCACTACATCATCGGGGCTTTCTTACGGGTTGAGCCAAATTTTAGGTGGTTTGGTATTCTCAGTAGGCTTAATTTTTGTGGTTTTGGGGAAAGCCGATCTCTTTACGGGAAATTGCTTGCTTTCTTATAGTTGTTACGATTCAACTTCATCTTGGTTTTTCATTTTAAAAAACTGGGTGATAGTTTATATTGGTAATTTTTTTGGCGCCCTCCTTTTAGTCGGACTTTACCATACTTCTGGATTATTCGCTTCTGGACAAGGGGTTGTAGCCGAAAGAGCCTATGCAATTGCCAGCGCTAAGATGAGTCTTGCTTTTTTCCCTGCCTTGAGTCGTGGAATTCTATGTAACTGGTTAGTTTGCTTAGCCGTCTTCTTTTGTATTTATTCAGAGAATAATCTGACTAAGCTGATAGTTATACCAGCACCAATTCTGACCTTCGTGGCGTTGGGTTATGAACATAGCGTGGCCAATATGTATTTTTTGCCAGCTGGTATCATCGCCCAAGGATATGTTTCTGTGGAAAAACTTTTAAGTTGGGAACAGATTTTCCGAAACCTCTTGCCGGTTACTTTAGGAAATATCATTGGTGGAGTTGTCTTTGTCAGTCTTTTTTATTGGATTATTCAGGGAAAGTCGGCAAATTAAGCAAAGAATCATGAAACCGGGTAAGCATAGAGTAACCAAAGGAAAATCATCGTGTGAGGAGTATTAAAAAAATAAAAAAAGCGTCTGGTATTCAGATCAGACGCTTTTTTTTGAGAAAAACTTGGTTCATTAATCCTGGATAACCGATACCACTTCAGGAACTTCTTCTTTAACTACCCGCTCAATACCATCTTTTAATGTTATCATCGACATTGGACATGAGCTACACATTCCTTTTAGTCGAACCTTCACTACACCATCGACGATATCTATCAGTTCAACATCTCCCCCTTCCATGCGGAGATATCTTCTCACTTTCTCTAAGGCTTTTTCGACTTTTTCTCTCATCAGCACAAACCTCCTCGCTTGCGAATCTTGGAATTAATTTGTTTGACCATGACTTTGAAAACCAAAATTTTATACAACTATTCCGGGACAAAAAGATCTGGATATAAAGGAAATTGGATACATAGTTGATTCACTTCATGGGCGATTTTCTTGAGTGCCAGTATATCACTTTTTGATTGAAATGTTCTATATATGAGGTCAGCAATGACCGACATTTCTTTTTCTTTCATACCACGAGTAGTACAAGATGGGGTACCAACCCGAATACCGCTGGTGGTATTTGGTTTTTGTGGATCAAATGGAATAGCATTTTTATTCACAGTTATTCCTACTTGGTCCAAATACTTTTCAGCTTCCTTTCCAGTTATTCCTTGATCTCGTAAGTCAACGAGAATGAGATGGTTGTCGGTTCCATCAGAAACCAAGCGAAACTCCTTTTCTTTCAGAGAAGTAGCAAGTGAAGTCGCATTTTTTACTGTTTGCTTTTGATAGGTTTTAAACTCTTCACTTTGTGCTTCTTTGAGGGCGACTGCCTTACCAGCAATGACGTGCAAAAGAGGACCTCCCTGGGTTCCAGGAAAGATAGCTTTATAAATAATTCCAGCAAATTCTTTTCGGCAAAATATCATTCCTCCCCGTGGTCCACGAAGGGTTTTGTGGGTCGTTGTGGTTACAAAATCAGCATAGGGAATAGGATTAGGGTGAACGCCAGCTGCGACCAAACCTGCTATGTGAGCCATATCCACCATCAGATAAGCACCAACCTGTTTGCTGATTTCCTGTAATCTTTCAAAATCGATAAAGCGGGGATAAGCACTCGCACCAGCTACTATCAATTTAGGTTTGTGTTCAATGGCTAAATTTTCTAGTTCATTATAATCAATCCTTTCAGTGTCAGGATGAACTCCATAGGGAATAAATCGGTATAGAATTCCGGAAAAATTCACCCAGCTTCCATGGGTGAGATGACCTCCATGAGCAAGATTCATTCCGAGAACGGTATCTCCAGGTTTGAGAATAGCCATATATACAGCCATATTTGCCTGAGAACCGGAGTGAGGTTGAACGTTGACATGATCTGCCCCGAAAATTTCTAAAGCTCTTTGACGAGCAATATTTTCTACTTCATCGACATAAATGCAACCGCCGTAATAGCGTTTTCCTGGATATCCTTCAGCATATTTATTGGTGAGCACCGATCCCTGGGCATCAAGAACAGCTAAACTGGTAAAGTTTTCTGAAGCAATCATCTCCAAAGTATTTCTTTGGCGGTCGAGTTCTTTTTTTACCCATTGGAATATTTCTGGATCATCCTTTCTTAAGTTTTCCCACATATTTTTCTCCTTTACGGTGTGCTTTTACCGGGTTCTGGGAATGACCCATGTTTTTTAAAATAAGAAACCAAACCACCTTCATTCAGAATTTGAATCATTACTTCTGGAAGAGGAGCTGCTTGAAGGGTAAAGTTCTGAGTTAAGTCAATAATTTTTCCTGTTGTTAAGTTTATTTCCAATTCATCACCACTCTGAATTCGGCTGGTATCACATTCGAGTGCTACTAGACCACAATTAATAGCATTCCGAAAAAAGATACGGGCAATAGAAGAGGCAATCACTCCTCTTATACCACTCGCCAACAATGCTCGAGGTGCTTGTTCACGGGAAGAGCCACAACCAAAATTCTTCCCGGCTACAATAAAGTCTCCGACCTTCACTTTTTGAGAAAATTGAGGGTCAATATCTTCCATAACATGTTTTCCCAATTCGTTCATATCAAGTGTTTTAAATTTATATTTCCCAGAAATGATATAATCGGTATTGATATCATCTCCGAAAACGTGGGCATTTCCTTTGAGTATCATGGCATTCACCTCAAATATTTTCTCGGATCGGTTATTTTTCCCTCTAAGGCCGAGGCAGCAACGGTAGCGGGAGAAGCCAAATATATAAATGCTTTGTTATTTCCCATGCGCCCTTTAAAATTCCGATTCGCCGTGGAGATAACGTTCCAACCATCTCCTGGAATACCTTGATGGGTTCCAACACACGGACCGCAACCAGGGGTCACCAATACCCCTCCTGCTTTGATGATAGTCTCCACCCATCCTTTCTCAATTGCCTCTAAAAGTATTTCTTTTGAAGCTGGAGCAACGATTAGACGAACCTTTGGGTGGACTTTTTTATCTCGAAGGATGCTGGCAGCAGCCTCAATGTCGACACTTCGGCCATTGGTACAGGTTCCTAAATAGGCTTCTTGGATGAAAACCTCCCCTAAAGAATCGATTGATGTGACCGTATCAACTCGATGAGGGAGAGCAATTTGAGGGACTAGCGTCGAACAGTCATAGGTCAATGCTTTTACATAGGTAGCATCTGGGTCAGGGTAAATCGGTTCAAAAGTTTTGGACGTTTTTTGTTTCACCCAGTGTATGGTTTTTTCATCAGGTGCTATTAAACCCGTCTTAGCTCCGAATTCAACTGCCATGTTCGAAATAGTTAATCGTTCTTCAACTGAAAACCGATCGATGACTGGACCAGTAAATTCAATCGCTTGATAAGTTGCTCCATCAGCACCAATCTGAGAAGCAAGGTACAGAATCACATCTTTAGAATAGACCCCAGGTAAAAGAGTTCCATTGAGGCGAATGAGGATAGTTTCAGGAACTTTGAACCAAAGTTGACCTGATATCATTGCTGCCGCTAACTCGGTACTCCCTACTCCAGTTGAAAATGCTCCGATGGCTCCATAGGTACAGGTGTGCGAATCGGCTCCGATCACTAAATCGCCTGGAACGACTAAACCTTTGGCAACCATGATTTCATGACATACCCCGCATCCGATTTCATAAATCGTTAACCCGTGATTTTCGGCAAACTTTCTCATGGTATCATGGAGCTGCGATACCGCTTCCAGCGGGCTTGGGGCGTTATGGTCAATT
>JAAYUP010000185.1 GCA_012517635.1 Candidatus Atribacter alterifermentans | reverse complement strand
TAAAAGACAAAAACTGAGAGGATAGACCACTTAAGTTTTCATCCTCATCTGGTGCTGCAAAGCAGCATGAGGGTCTATCCTGTATTTTCAAAAAATATACAATAGTCTATAAGCACTATTTATAAATCTGTAAATTTGTTTACTATCTCGTACCAATAAAGGGAGGGAATCTCCTATGAGTCTTTTATACTTGCTTCTTATTATCCCTATCATATTCAGTTGGTATGCACAATTTCGTGTCCAAAATATTTATCAACAATACCGACAGCAAAAAAACCATAAAAACATCAATGGAAAAGACGTTGCTCGACAACTCCTAGATGAAAATCAGCTAAAGGATGTTATAGTCGAGGAAATCCCGGGATATTTCATCGATCATTATAATCCTAAATCCAAAAAAATCACCTTATCAGCAGGTATTGCTGAATCCGATTCCATCACCTCTTTAGGAGTTGTCGCCCATGAAGTTGGCCATGCCTTACAGGATGCAGAAGGATATCGATATATTAAAATACGCAATAAACTGGCCAAGCGCTTAAGTATTTTAAGCCAATTTAGCCCATTGGTATTTATTGGTGGTCTATGGTTTGGAATTCCAATTTTTAGGGTTTTAGCTCTTTTTATGCTTGGAGCCTTTGTTGTATTTACTATCATCACTCTCCCCGTCGAGCTGAATGCCAGTAAGAAGGCAATTTCCCTCCTTAAAAAGAGTAAAATTATGGTTAAAGAAGAGGAAGAAAACGTACAAAAGGTTTTGAGATCAGCAGCCTTAACTTACCTTACAGGACTTTTGCGGCAAATTTCAATATTCCTATTTATCATTGTAATCGGTCTTCTTTCTCGTAACATCATTCATTTTTAAATATATTATCTAATTTGAAATGGTGGTAAGTGAGAATGAATAGATTTTTTAACCCGTAAATATATTTGATTTCTTTAATGAGTAAAAACTTATTTTTTAGGAGATAATCTCAAAAAAAGGGAACAAATGCGAGATTGTCTCCTATTGCTGAATACCATCAATACTTAAAAATACTTTCATTCGGTTACTGAACAACAAACCCTCCATCGATTACCATAGGATGTCCAACAACAAAGGATGCTTCATCCGAACACAACCATAGCACAGCTTTGGCAATCTCTTCCGGTTTTCCCAACCTCCCTATGGGTTCTAAAGCTGTGTACTGTTCTTCTTTTTTTGGGTCTCCGCCAATAATCCGATCGACCATCGTAGTGCGGATAATTCCAGGACAAACCGCATTAATTCGAATGCCATGTTGGGCATACTCGAGGGCCGCTGTTTGGGTTAAAGAAATAACTCCACCCTTAGAAGCACAATACGCTGAAAGTCCTTGAAATCCAACCAATCCAGCGACTGATGCCATATTCACGATAGCTCCTCCTCCACTTTTTACCATAACCTGTAACTCATGTTTCATACACAACCAAATTCCCTTCAAATTAATGGCAATCACTCGATCCCAGTTTTCTTCGGAACTTTCAGCGGTTAGAGCATTTTCCCCTTCAATTCCGGCGTTATTACATGCACAATCCAATCGCTGAAAACGAGATATCGTCTTTTCAATAAGACTTCTAACTTGAGTGGTATCCGAAACATCTGTTTTGATAAAAACTGCTTCATTCGCTTTATCTTGGATAGATCGGGCTATTTCTTCTCCTTCCTTTTCTAAAACATCGGCAATGACAACTTTAGCACCAGCCTCGGCAAATGCCAATGCTGTTGCTTTTCCGATTCCTGAAGCACCACCAGTAATTAAAGCAACTTTGTCACGAAAGGTATCGTTCATATTCAACCCTCCTTATTTATTTTTGGATAATTTCCTCCCTTCTTTTTCATTGTTAACAAATTAGGTTCATTTTTATTGCATCAGGTTTGGTCTTTTATCTTTTTCATCTTACGCCGCAGGCTCCTATCTTGTGGAGTTTACAAGTAGAAGTTTTCATATTCCATTTCTCGTAAGTTCCGCAGTACAAAGAGAGGTTCTTTATTGAATCTCTTCCAAATTTTTTTGACTCTTGTTTTTTAGGAAGAAATGGAAAAAAAACGAAAAAACGTATGGGATTGTACTCCACTCAGGTATTACAAACGCCAAAGCTAAACACACTAAAGATATAACTATAAAAATAAGACGATACCTTTTTTCCCGAATAATAATGTATTTATCCAAACTTGAATCAACGAGCTCGGAATGAGATGTAGCTACCAACCAATTCCAAGAAAGGAAAAAACTGATCAACAAAAGGTTGGAAATGAAAAAAACGGCTGCTACTGGTTGATTGGGGTAATCTCCCATCAAAGAGGTGGAAAATGGAAATAAAGCTACGAAAAGAAGGTTAAAAATATTGATCCAAAGGATTTTCCTATTAATTTTTTTAATGTAATAGAATTGTTGATGGTGATCAACCCAAAAAAGAGCTAAAAGTATAAAACTCATTACATAATGGATAAAATCCGGTCTCAGACTGAGCAGATATCTTCCTAACGAATTGGGATCAATTTCATCTACTGACTTCGGAAGTTCGATGCTTAAAACCATAAGGGTCATGGCAATAGCAAAGATACCATCAGTAAGTGCCTGTATTCGGTCACTGGCTAAAACAAACTTATCTTTTTGAGGTATTTTCTCGTTATTCATATTCCAACAAACCAATAGAGTGACGTGATTAATCGTATCTCAACAAATTGCAAAATTGAAGGAGCGCAATCTCTTTTTACTCCTTCGTTTTTAAATTTTTTTATATATAACTTAATTTTATCATACCCGTTGGTTTCCCAGGATTGATGACCATACTGCCTTACGTCACCAGATAATGATGAAAATACTCCTTTTAAGATCCATCATTGTGATGCAGAACAACCTACGGCGTACAATACCAAATTGACAATACCAATGAACGCTTGGGAAAACCATCTAAGCGTGCGACGTGGCAATCTCATCCACCCGCTCCGTCATTGCGAGGAACGAAGTGACGTGGCAATCTCATTTTTTAAAACTTTTTAAGGAAATAATAACAAAAAGATGAGATCCTCACGGCTTCAGCCCTGAATGTATTTTTCAGGGCTATCTTTGAATTCTTACATTGTTATTTTCTTACACCGTAGGTTGTTCTGCTTCAGGATAACTGATGAAAGGCACACCCC
>JAAYUP010000184.1 GCA_012517635.1 Candidatus Atribacter alterifermentans | reverse complement strand
GGACCCGACCCTGAAACGTTTCGGCCATTTCTTTGAGATGATTCTCATTTATGACGACATCGTTGTATTTTCCCGTTTTGCACAGCTCCAGTTTCATCTGTTCACCACCTTTCCGGGGAAATAAAAAAGCCCCTGGGGAAGCCCCAGAGGCTTTATATTAATAGTATTCAATTATTTTATTCTTATTTTATCCTTCTATTGGTTCAAACCTAATCCCGTGATCTCCATCCCTTGGTTTGGTGTGATCGTCTTCTCCTTCCCAGATATCATCGGGGATACCGTTTGGAAATTCTTCCGGGAAAGCGTCGCACGTATGAAACGCCATTGAGCGTAGATGCTTACACTTCCCGCACACTGGACTATAAGGCTTTAAAGAAAGTATTCTGTCATCAATCCCGCTCATTTCTCACTTCTCCTCCTCGAATAATCCAACCCCAGCTCCTTTGAAACCCTCTCCCATATTTCATGGATTCCATTTTTAGCAAATTCTTCTTCTAATTCCTTTCTTACTTCAAGTAACTCCTCACCGGCATCATGCCTTTCTTTCTCCATTTTCTGAAATCTTACAGCAACTTCCATATAATTCCTATCATAACATGGTTTCACTTGTTCGATGAAAAATTTCCGATCCCATTTTCCTTCCATTCTCTTCATGGAATACGTGTACCACTTATCGCAAGCTCGCATTTCTCTCGCATTAAAATGCATTGCACAATATATATCCTCCGGTGAAAAACTGCTTCCTCTCGGGTGATTATGTGTAAATATTGCATTCCTTGTCGCTTCTTCTTCTGCCCTTAAAAACCTTATTTCGTTTCGTGTGCCCTCAGCCGTATGGATAATGTTCCCGTTCTCATCAAACCATATACCTTTTTCTGTCTGTCTTGGAATAAGTATCTTCTCTTCTTCAATAATTTTTTCTTCAACAGTCTTTTTGATTTTCTTTCTGGTTTCTTCTTCTTTTTTCTTTATTTCTTTTGCTACTCCATATTCTGCAGCTCTTTTCATCATTTCCTTTGGAACTTTCCACCAATCAACAGGCGAAGCGTCAAATCCCTCCTGAGGTATAGGGAGATCTTCAAGATCCTTTTTGCTGGTGAGCTTTGGTTTATCCTTTTCATATTTCCATACCGCCCGGACCGTTGACCGGCACTGGAAATGGTTCGGTGGAGTGATCTTCTCCCATATTGGATCATCAACCGGCCTGGTAATTCCATCATAGGAACGGCAGATATCGGTTGTCCTCTCATCCAGTATTGCGATGAAAGTCAAATACTGGATCCGATTTTTATAGGTTTTTGCTCCTTCAAAACGTCCGGCATTATAAGCGGCAATTACATTCGTTCGATAAACAACTTCCCAGTACCAGGGTTTGGTAAGACTGAATCCTGATTGAGATATGATTTCATCGGCTCCCACCCGCTCCACAAAACCCCTGATTGATTCTCCATGAACCATGCTTGATGCGATGACCGATTTTACCTTTTTAACAGCGTCCATCGACGTGACCCAAGATACTGTAAACGCCTTAAAACGTGCCTTGGCATCTAACTCGTAAAACTGCTCTCGGCTCATTGAAACTCGTTTAATGAGCTTTTTAACGGCACCTTCTGGGTAAATATAAAAAGGGTTCTTTTCGGCGGCTTCAATCTTTTCTTCTCGAGCAATATGGTCCCACCCCAACAGGTAGGATACAACCAGAGCCTGGTATAAGCTCTCTTCGAGATCAGCCCGAATTGACTCTTGGATCTCTTCGGTATCGTCGATATGGGGAATGATTTTTCTCAGGTATTTTTCTAATTCCTCCAGGAACAATTCACCATATACATCTACTAAGGTATCGAGTTCTGCCGCTTTTGACAGTTCATCTTCAATTACTTCTTCCGGAAGATCAACCTGGGTGAGATTTGATAGTAAAATCGCCCCTCATCTCCTTCCGAAAAAGTGAAAGTCCCATCAGATGGAACGGGCTGCTGGGTGTTCTTGGGAGAAATAAAAACATCGTTCTCGTCAATCGGTCTTGGAATGTTATAGAGGGAATAAAGCGCTTCTTTGGAAATCGGGAATCCCCGTTCGATAGCGTCTTTGATTACATCCCATTCGGGAATTTCGAAATAGTCAAATTCAAATCGTGGGAGAGGAATATTGACTCCAAAATTTAGTTCCACAATCCATTTGATTAGCGTTTCATTTAAAGCTCTCTCAAGAATTTTTCCATCCTTCTTGGTGATACGTTCCAGAGTATCCTCATGAGTTTTGGCCAGGGCATAACTTCCCCGATCCCCGATATCGCTTGATAATACCTGGCCGGTGATCGCTTTTGATATCTCAATATTACAGAGTTTAATAAGGGAATCGAAAGATTCTCCATTTCCGGATACTTCTAAAGCCTTCACATCATCCACATTGGAGATTGCCGCTGCGGCATCATTTGATAATCCCTGCAATGCCTGAGCGATTTGAAACGC
>JAAYUP010000183.1 GCA_012517635.1 Candidatus Atribacter alterifermentans | reverse complement strand
TTAAGATTGGTCAGGGAGCGAAGCCGGGTATTGGAGGACATCTCCCTGGTGAAAAAGTGACTCCGGATATTTCCCGAACCCGTAAGATCCCCGAGGGATCCGATGCCATATCCCCAGCACCCCATCATGATATTTATTCGATAGAGGACTTACAACGTTTGATTTTTGCCATAAAGGAGTCAGTTTCTTATGAAAAACCAGTTTCAGTGAAAATAGCAGCAGTTCATAACATCGCAGCGATCGCTTCAGGAGCTATACGAGCTGGAGCTGATATCGTTGCTATTGATGGGATCCGGGGAGGAACCGGAGCAGCTCCTCAGGTCATTCGGGATAACGTGGGAATACCAATAGAGTTGGCTTTAGCCCAGGTTGATGAGCGCCTGCGACAAGAAGGCATCCGTCACCGGGCTTCATTAGTGGTTGCTGGAGGGATTCGTTCCAGTGCCGATGTCATTAAAGCGGTTGCTTTAGGTGCAGACGCAGTTTATATTGGAACAGCGACTTTGGTGGCACTGGGCTGCCACCTTTGCCAAAAATGTTATACCGGGAAATGCAATTGGGGAATCGCCACTCAAGACCCTTATCTTACGAAACGGTTGAATCCGTCGATAGGAAAAAGACGTTTGGTGAATCTGATGAGAGCCTGGGCATTCGAAATCAAAGAAATGCTGGGGGGTATGGGAGTGAATTCGATTCAGAGCTTACGAGGAAATAAAGAACATCTCAGGACGGTGGAGTTAACCCGGGAAGAATCGGAAGTCTTGGGAGTGAAACCAGCGGGAGAAGGGTGGTAACGATGAAAAAGATTGTCATCCATGAGGAATACTGTATTGGTTGTCGACTTTGTGAAATTCAATGCTTAGTCAGGCATTCAAGTTCTGGCAAAATTATAAAAGCTTTTCGAGAAGAATACCCTCGGCCGGTTTCTCGAGTTCATGTCGAAGAAGAGGGATATCTTTCTTTCGCTCTTCAGTGCCGCCATTGTGAGGATGCAACTTGTATTGAGAACTGCTTAACTGGAGCCATGCATCGGGATGAAAAGAGTGGAGCAGTTATTTGTGATGAAAAGAAATGTGTCGGGTGCTGGATGTGTATTATGAGCTGTCCGTTTGGAGTCATTCAAAGAGAGAAAAAAGAACGGAGAATTGCGAGTAAATGTGATCTGTGTGGAAACGATGGCGAACCAGCTTGTGTTGCCAATTGTCCGAATGAGGCTTTAAGCTATGAAGAAACTTGAAACTGATTATTTCGTCATTGGTTATTCGGTCGCTTCTTGGTGGTGTATTCAAAGTATTCGTGAGAATGATTCGGTTGGTTTTATCCAGGCGGTTTCTGATGAAAAAACCTGTTACTCAAGACCTTTAATCACTTATGGTTTGGGGAGAACCGTCGACTCTATTGCTTATCAGGGAAAAGTTGAAGAATTAACGAGGATGCAGATCGGCTATGAGGCAAGAGTAGAGCGATTGGACCCAAGACGAAAATTGGCTTTTCTGACTGATGGAACCGAAATTTCCTTTGAAAAAGCACTCATTGCTTCGGGAGGGGTTCCTATCATTCCCGAGATATCTGGCGGCGAACATTTAGGAATTTTTACCTTTACTCGGCAAAAGGACATGGAAAATATTGCTACTTTCATGCATAAAAATTCGGTTAAGAATATTGTGATTCTTGGTGGTGGATTTATCGGCCTAAAAACCTGTGAAGCCATGATGAACATGAATAAAAATATTACTTTAATCGAATTAGCCCCACGGCTTCTACAAAACATGTTGGATGAAGAAGGGTCTTATTATTTAGAAAAATCGCTCCTTCGTTCAGGAGTTCATATCATCAAAGAAGATACCATTGTTTCCTTTGAAGAAGAAAAAGGAATTTTGAGCGATGTTCTTTTAAAAAGTGGGCGCCGAATTCCCGCCGACATAGCCATTATTGCTATTGGGGTTCGTCCTAACGTTGATTGGCTTCGCTCCTCGGGCATTGAAATGAACCGAGGAATTGTGGTTGATGAATTTCAAGAATCTTCTTGCTCAGGTATTTATGCGGCTGGCGATGTTGCAGAAACACGTCATTTATTAACCGGGGAAAGGAATGTGGTAGCGATTTGGCCCGAAGCGGTCAATCAAGGGCGCATTGCCGGATGGAATATGTCAGGGCGAGTGGTTTCCTATCCGGGGAGCTTACCTATGAATGCAGTTGAAGTTGGCGAGAAGGCGTTGGTTTCAGCGGGAATCGTAAATCCATTGGATGACAATTGTGAAATAATCATTAGGAAAGATCGGGAAAATTATAAGAAGTTAGTTATCAAAGATAATTGTATCATTGGAGTAATTTTTATTGGAGATATTGAAAAGTCGGGTATTTATATCAACCTCATGCGGCAAAAACTACCGGTACAGGCTTTTTATGAAAAATTGCTGGAACCCAATTTTGGTTTGATCAATCTTCCAACGCAATATCGCAAACACTTCGTGAAAGGAGCCGGTATTGAAGTATGATGATCATACCTTGTCAAGGGCGTCATTACCGAGAGGTGAATGAAGAAATCGAAAAAAAGTGGAAGGAGGGAATACGCAACCTCTCTCTCCACGGTGTGAATGGACAGCGCTATATCGGACGATCCTTATCTGGTGAAGGACTGATCGAAGTGAATGGTGTTCCGGGTGATGATTTAGGTATGTTTATGGATGGAGCGACGCTTCTGGTTCACGGGAACGCTCAGGATGGAGTAGGAAATACTATGAACTCAGGGAAAATTATTGTTGAAGGTGATATTCGTGACATTGCAGGCTATGCCATGAGAGGTGGGAAGATTTGGGTCAAAGGGGATGTTGGTTATCGAGTGGGAATTCATATGAAATCGTATCTAAATGACTATCCGGTTATTATGATCGGTGGCTCGAGCCGTGATTTTCTTGGTGAGTATATGGCCGGTGGTTTAATTGTAGTATTAGGTTTGGGTTACGATTCAAGTTGTTCCCCAGTAGGGAAATTCATTGCTTCGGGAATGCATGGAGGAAAGTTGTTTATTCGTGGACGCTTTCTACCGGAGCAAGCCGGTCCGGGAATCGGTATTGAAAAACCGACCCCCGAAGATTTTGACGAAATCACTTTGTACCTTCAAGAATTTTCTGCCGACCTTAACTTAGAAATTCCCAAGTTAAAACGCGATGACTTCGTTAAAGTTTTTCCAACCACCACACGCCCTTACGGCAGGGTCTACGCCTATTAGCCACTTAGAGTAGTTTTGGCTTGGGATTTCTGAACTTTTTTGATTTCTCCAGCTAAGAGCCATTGAAAAGAAAGCATAATGATGAGCAAAATCGGCACCATCAACAAAGTGGCTCGAAAGCTGGTAAAAGAGGCCAGTATCCCTCCAAGCCATGGGAAAAAAAGCGTCGCAATACCATTATTGGTTAAGACCCATCCAGAAGCGGTTGAAGCAGTTTCTGGATAATTAACCACTGCATAGGCCAAAGTAGTCGGTATAATTGTTGAAAGCATAAAACCGGTTAAAAAGAGAAGGGTGGGAGTGAGATTAGCCGATATGGGAAGGCTTAAAGTTAAAGCCACAAAAAGAATTCCTCCAATGGTATTGAGTTGGATCATACGGAGGTGTCCGATTCGATCAACCATCGAGGAAAGGACAAAACGACCAACCATGAGCCCCAGCCAAAAAAAGGATAAGTAAACCGCCCCAACTGGGACTGATAGTCCTTTTTCTTTAAAATAAGATACTAACCATCCGTTTAAGATAGTTACTCCTCCGGAGTAGAACATGGTGATGGCACCCATGAACCAAAAGGCCCGATAGCGAAAAATTTTTAAAATATTTCGAAATCCTATTTTCCCCTGACTTTTAGGGAGAAAGGGAAAGAGAAACAGAATAAAAACCACTCCAGTGATAACCGTGACCACTGTATAAAAATTCTGCCAATTATATTGTCGTTGACTTAAAAAAACGTAGAGTCGAGGAGCAGATAGGGACCCCAGGCCGTAGAAAGCATGGACAACGTTGAGAATAGTGCCGGGATTTTTAGTAAAAATTTCGGTTAAAATTGGGTTAACCATACAGTCCACAAAACCGAGCCCTATACCCATAGCCATGAAGCTGAGGATGACTGGTGAAAAACCTTGAAAAGAAGCGATTCCGGCAAATCCTAAAGCGCTGATCAACAATCCCAAGCGGAGTAGGAAAGATTTTTGCATAATGTCACCTAAAAAACCAGCGATCATGATTGAAATGAAATACCCTAATCCATGAAACAGAAATACCCGTCCCATCACGGCTGAGGTGACTCCAAACTGTTTGGTCATTTCGGGGACGACCGACCCGATTCCGGAGAGCCCCAAGCCAATAATAATGAGAGTGAAAAAGAATGGGACCAGTAAGTAATTTTTAGACAATCTGTTTTAACCCCCTATCCGATATTGAGTTGAAAGTTCATTATTTTCTAATAAATCTTTTAAGCTTTTATGGGCGAGTGATTGTTCCATTTTTTCCGAAATGTCCACCCATACTTTTCGGGTTGGGCAAGAATTCGATTTTGGACAGAGGTTCTTATTATGAACACATTCGACTAAATCGATTGGACCTTCTAACAGGTTCATGATATTCAGTAGGTTAATTTCTTCGGGTTTTTTCCCTAAGAGATATCCACCTCGGTTTCCACGGATACTTCGAACGATGTTATTTGATTCCAGGGGCATGATGAGCTGCCGAAGGTAATTGAGGGAAATGCCCTGGCGTTGAGAAATATCTTTTAACTTAACGGGATCTTTCCCTGAATGTTCGGCTAAATCCACTAATAATCGTAATCCGTAACGAGATCGTGTTGAAATTTTCATGAGATAGCACACTACCTTTCTAAGGATATCAAAATAGTATGATTTTTGATCGATTCTGTCAATGAAATCAATTTCAAAGAAAAACTTGGTGAAAAATATGAGGATATTACAAATAAAGGATTTTTGTGATATTCTTTATCACAATTATTTTATGATCAAGGGGGCATGAGCTTGTATTGGTCTGGTGTTATTTCGCATTTTGCCGACTATCTTCCGGTTACTCCTCAGACACCGGAATTGACTTTACAGGAGGGAAATACCCCACTTATCCAGTCTCAACATATTATTTATCAGCTGAAATTAAAATCTCTCTTTTTTAAATTTGAAGGGATGAATCCAACTGGTTCTTTTAAAGACCGAGGAATGGTTGTGGCAGTTGCTAAGGCAGTTGAAGACGGGAAAAGAGTAATTATGTGTGCTTCTACTGGGAATACTTCTGCTTCAGCGGCAGCGTATGCACGGCGGGCAGGTATTGAATGCATCGTTTTAATACCTCAAGGAAAAATTGCCTTAGGAAAGCTCTCACAAGCCTTGATGCATGGAGCACGAGTTATTGCGATTCAGGGAAATTTTGATGAGGCTTTGGCTATTGTTCGTTCCATAACCTCACATTATCCGGTAGCATTAGTGAATTCCATTAATCCCTTTCGGATTGAAGGCCAAAAAACCGCCGCTTTCGAGATCGTTGATTGGATGAAAGGCGTGCCAGATTATTTGGCATTGCCTGTTGGAAATGCTGGGAATATAACCGCCTATTGGAAAGGTTTTAAAGAGCTTTTTAGCCGAAAAGAAATCAATATCCTTCCTAAAATGATTGGATTTCAAGCTCAAGGTTCCTGTCCTTTAGTAACTGGGATACCGGTTGAGAAACCTCATACGGTTGCTACGGCAATCCGGATTGGAAATCCCGCCAGTTGGAAAGGGGCAATCAATGCCCGTGATGAATCAGGGGGAAGTATAGAAGCAGTAACCGACGAAGAAATTCTAACAGCGCAGAGAAGGTTAGCTGAAGAAGAGGGAATATTTGTTGAACCGGCTTCGGCAGCTTCTTTGGCCGGTGTTTTGAAAAAAAATCAGCAGGGATTTTTCCAGGGCAAAGAATCGGTCGTTTGTATCCTCACAGGTCATGGACTGAAAGACCCAGATATTGCCATTGAACAATGCCGGGATCGAATCGAAGAATTGGAAGCATCGGAAGAAACAATCATTGAACGTCTTGATTTATCGGGAGAAAAGTATGATTGAAGTCAGCGTACCGGCAACGACTGCCAACTTGGGATGTGGTTTTGATGTCTTAGGAATGGCCTTGGACCTATTTTATACCGTACGCGTCCAACCATTAAGGAAGAATCAGTATCTCATTCGCAATCGAGGTGAAGGGGAACATTACCTCCCTGAAGACGACCGGAATCTCTTTTTCAAAACCGTAAAAAAGATAACAAAAATAAAGAATTTTCCCGAACAAGGTTTAGAAGTTGAAGCTATCAACCAGATACCAGTTTGCCGAGGGTTAGGGAGTAGTGCGGCATGTATTACCGCAGCCGTCGTCACTGTGAATGAGTTGAATGGGAGGGTACTTTCGATACAGGATATGATTCATTTTGCCACTCAAATCGAAGGGCATCCCGATAATGTTATTCCAGCTATAGTTGGCGGCTTAACAGTTGCGATGAAAAATAATAAACAAATTTACTATCAAAAATTTCCATTTTTTGATAGTATTCATCTCATTGCTTGCATTCCAGGATATACTCTCTCAACCGAGGAAATGAGAAAAATTCTTCCTTCAGAGTATTCACGGGAAAATGTCATCTTTAATTTGTCCCGAATAGCCTACTTGATAGGAGCCGTATGTCGTCAAGATCGGGAGGGGTTTTTTACTGCTCTGGATGACGCTATTCATCAACCATTTCGTGGGCAAAAAATACCGGGTTTTTTTGAAGTTCGAGAATATTTACATCAAACAGAGAAAGGTGAGGCGGTGATTAGTGGTTCGGGTTCGACGATTCTCTTGATGCTTCGGGAACCGATCACCTCCTTCGATGAAGCGCAGATTAGAGAACTGTTTGCTCAAAAAGGGACAAGGGATTTAATTATAAAAAAAGTCAATTGGGAGAGTCAAGGAATTCGAGTGAAGCAGATATGAGTCTCATTGTGCAGAAATATGGTGGATCGTCGGTTGCCGATTTAGATAAGGTGAAATCGGTCGCTTGTCGGATAAAATCCTATGTGGATCAAGGGCATCGCTTGGTGGTGGTGGTTTCGGCTATGGGAAAAACCACTGATCAGTTGATAGAAATAGCCCGAGAAGTTCACCCCTTTCCCCCCGATCGAGAGCTGGATATGCTTCTCTCCACTGGGGAGCAGGTGTCTATTGCTTTGCTTTCTATGGCCCTCAATGCCTTAGGCCAGGAAGCGATTGCTCTGACCGGAGGTCAAGCAGGCATTCAAACCTCGAATTTCCATACCAAGGCGAAGATTATAACCATCGATCCTCAAAGAATCTTCCGTCATCTTGATGAAAATAAGGTGGTCATCGTTGCTGGTTTTCAAGGGATGAGTTCTGATTATGATATCACGACTTTAGGCCGGGGAGGGAGCGATACCACCGCCTGTGCCTTGGCAGCAGCTTTAACTGCTGATTATTGCGAGATATTTACCGATGTGAATGGGGTGTACACTGCAGATCCGAGGATTGTTCCGCAGGCAAGAAAAATCAATCGGATCTCCTATGATGAAATGTCAGAAATGGCAAATTTAGGTGCAAAGGTTTTACAAATTCGTTCAGTTGATTTTTCTCAGGTCTATGGTGTGAAAGTCCAGGTGCGGAGTACTTTTACTCAGGAAGAAGGGACGTGGGTGGAAAAGATGCGATCGATGGAAGATGTTAAAGTGCGGGCGATTACCCATAATGGCAATGTTATGAAAGTTGTATTTCTCGAAGTTCCCAATCGTCCGGGAGTCGCAGCTTTAATTTTTAAAGAATTAGCTGATTGTTCAGTTTCGGTCGACATGATTATTCAAAGTGAAGGTCGAGAAGATAAAAAAGACGTGGCGTTTGTTATATCCCGAGAGGATGAAAACCGTCTGAAGAGAGTGATTGTCAATTTGAGTCAGAAGATCCAATTCAGAGAAGTCAAACTAGATGAGGCGATGGCGAAAATTTCAATCGTCGGGGCAGGCATTGCGAGCGATCCCAATATTGCCTATCGAATGTTCAATGCTCTTTCGGAACAAGGGATTAATATTGATATGATCAGTACCTCGAATTTGAGAATATCATGTTTGATTCCCAATTCGAGGATCAATGAAGCTGTGCAGGCGCTTCATAAAGAATTCATCGAAGATGAGGAGGTCTCAATCCATGAAGAGTTATAATGTTGCGGTAGCCGGAGTAACTGGTGCAGTTGGCCAGGAAATGTTAAAAATTCTTGAAGAGAGAAATTTTCCGGTTAAACAATTAAAACCGTTGGCATCGCAGCGATCGATAGGAAAGATCGTTACATTTCGTGGAGAAAAGATCCCGGTTGAAGTCCTATCAGCAGGAAGCTTTCAAGGAATCGACCTTGCTTTGTTTAGCGCTGGAGCATCGATCAGTAAGGAATTTGCACCTCTCGCCAGTCAAGAAGGGTGTATTGTTATTGATAATTCATCGGCCTTTCGGCAGGATCCTGAGGTCCCATTGATCGTTCCAGAAGTAAATCCCGATGCAGTTATTGATTTTAGGAAGAAAAATATTATTGCCAACCCAAATTGCACAACTATTGTCGCGATTGTTCCTTTGAAGCCGCTTCACGATTATGGAAGAATTAAAAGAGTGGTGGCATCAAGCTATCAAGCCGCTTCGGGAGCTGGTACCAAAGCGATGCAGGAATTAGAAGACCAAGTGAAAGAGTATGCTTTTGGTCGAGAGATGGTAGCCGGGGTTTTTCCTTACCAAATCGCTTTTAATCTTATTCCTCAGATCGACGTCTTTATGGATAATTTTTATACCAAAGAAGAAATGAAAATGGTTTGGGAGACTCGAAAAATCATGGGCGAGCCTGATTTACAGTTGACTGCAACCTGTGTTCGAGTTCCAGTACTTCGTGCCCATTCGGTATCGGTGAATATTGAAACTGAAAGAAAGATTACCCGGGATAAAGCCATCGAGCTTCTTTCTACTTTTCCAGGGGTAACTGTGCAGGATGACCCAGCGAATCGATTCTATCCCATGCCTTGGTTTGTTTCAGGGAAAGATAATTGTTTTGTGGGACGAATTCGTGAAGACATTTCCTGCTCCAATGGGTTGAATTTCTGGGTGGTAGGTGATCAGATTCGTAAGGGAGCAGCTCTCAACGCAATTCAAATTGCCGAATTGCTGATTGAAAAAAAATGAGTATAATAATTCAGTAGAAAAGTGCGAGAGTGGCGGAATGGCAGACGCGCTGGACTTAGGATCCAGTGGAGTAATCCGTAGGGGTTCAACTCCCCTCTCTCGCACCAGTTGATATCAAAATCTTCATCTTTCTATCTTGAAAATACCGTGAACAGTTTAAAAACCACCCTCATCCTCACCTTCTCCCATCTATAAATACTGAGGGGGCGAAGGAAAAGCTATAAAACTCTTAAGGAAATAATATTTTCGTCATTGCGAGGAACGGAGTGACGTGGCATTGTGAGGGATGACGATCTATCTATTCAATTATTATTATCATTTGATATTTTATTATTTTTATTCTCGTAGGGGCAGACCTGGGTGTCTGCCCGTATATGACCACCCAATTGATTTTTCCAGATTATTATGAATGGAATCATTTTCACCAATTTTTTCATTTTTTATTCTATATCATCCTTTTTGCGGTATTTATTTCATTTTGTTGGATTGAACCAATTATCGAAGAACAAATGTTGGGTAAAAATGAATTGGGCGGACACATCGGTCCGCCCCTACGATATTCATTCATTTTTTTTGGTTTGTTGCATTTTCAGTTGTTACGTTTCCATCCATTTTGTTACTCTATATTGATCGGTTCACACCCTTCAGAACGGGAATGGATTATTGAACATTTCCGATAATTTTATAGAATCATATTCAGATAGTATTCAAAATAGGTTAAACTATTACCTTGAGTTGGAGATAAAAAAGCAATAGGGGTGCTTCATTCTAGCGCCCCCTATTTTAAATTTACTTGTCAGACGGTTTGATTCATCAGTACCAAAAGCTCAAAAAGTGAAGAAAAATGTGGAAAGGTGTCACCTCAAAAATCGGGTAAAGAAATGAAATCAAAGCTTGGCTCATTATTCAAAAATGAACTCAAGAATTCCTTAGGGAGCATTGTTCTCCTTCTATCGTTGGTTATTCTCTGGGATTTGTATCTCTATCTCCGTCGGGATTCCTGGGATATAACCCTGGTCTTTATTTTAAGTTTTCTTCCCATCATTTTTCTTCCCTTTTATTCCTTGGTCAGCGGGTTTTATCTACTTCGAGAAGAATGGCAGAAAAAAACCATTGCTCACCTTCTTTCGCTGCCGGTGAAAGGAATAACCCTGACCAGCATGAAACTACTTACGATATGGATCGAAACGATTATCTTCATTGTGGTGATATTTATCGGGGTCATCTTGTTTAGCAAAATTGCTCTTTTAGAGCCCATTCCCAATCAAGTTTTGTGGCAGCTCGGGCTCATTTTATCGATCATTTCTGTCCTGGTGGCAATTTTGAGCCAGTTTGCTTATATTGTTGGACGCGTATTTCGTCACGGAGGGTGGTTGATCAGCATCTGGACCTTTTTTGCGTTCGGTTGGGTTATAATTCGTTATTCCGGATTGCTTGTTCCTTTCCTTTCCTTTGTTCCCAACTTCCAGTTAAATGGCTGGTTTCTTTCTGGAATTTGGCAGTATTTAGGAGATGCTACCGCTCTTCAAACCATCAAAATCCATGGACCAGCTACACTGGCCTTCCTTCTATGCTTTTTCATCGTATTTCTGTTCGGTTCCTGGATTTTGGAAAAACATGTTATTGTTCCAGCGGAGGATATAAAGCATGAAAGCGAGTAGGGTATTACTGCTTCTATTGATCGGACTGACTTTCCTTTTTATATTTGATTATTCCCGAGGTGGAATTCATAAAATTGGACCTCAATTAAGCCAGATAATCATCCTTCCATCCCCTGCCGGCAACATCAAAGCTTTGGATGATGATTGGTTTGGGAAGTAAGAAAGTTTTTGTTTAGAGAAGAATGAGTAATTCGTACTCCAATAAATATACCACCAAAAGAAGTGAATCAACCTCAACCAAGAAACTCTCTCTTTCCACAATGGAAAATATTGATCGAAATAAGAGAACATCAGGTATTTTCACTTTTTAGTGAAGACTATAAATGACAAAATTCAAATATCGAAATATAACTTCAAGCAGCAGCGGGAATTGGAAATTTAAACCATAAATACATCGCTGATTACCGAATATGGAAGTGGTAGGCACCATATTTTTCAATATGTTGACACGATCGATTCAATTCGCAACTTTGATTTGTGAATGAGATCAAACTCATCAAAATTCAAGTCTCAAGATTTGACCGCGGGTTACCCTAATAGAAAATGGAACAATTCGGAGGAAAAACCATTTTATATAATCTATTTTCCTCCGAATTGTTATTGTGGAAATTTCCCTCCTTTTATTTCCCAACTCCCACCGGTTCTAATCCCATGACCATTGTGAATTTAGTAAAGAGATCGGTATTATCATAGTAACCAGCAAAGAGCTCCTGACCAGCTCCTTGGGCATACACAGGAACGGGAATTCCAGTATGGGAATAGGTAGTCCAACCAATTCCAGCCTTCTGATCTAAAATACGGGTCAAAGTAATGGAAAGTGGTTCATATCCTCCATAATGAAGATAACTTTGATCATCTTGTGGTCTTTCTTTCGGTTCTTGAAGGGAGAGAAGCAAGGCTTCTGAGAGAGATTGAATTTCGTCAGGAGTTAATGTAAGAGCGAGTTTTTCAACAGCGGTTTTATCCCCCTCTTCAGCTTGATTTTTAAGGATGTTTCGGTCGGCATCAGTAAGGAGAGTTACCCCGAAATTCTCGGTGATGAAATCCATCATCTCAGCAAGGTTTAACTTTCCTTCAGGATAGGTTTTCCTTAGTTCTTCAACATATTGTTCAACTGCTTGATAAGAAATCTTCTGAAAAGTCAAAAGGTGAAGATTTGTACTGTATTTCATTCCAGCATTTCCGATGCTCATTCCCCCAGTTTCATGATCAGCAGTGATCACAATGAGAGTGTCCTCCGGATGGGTTTGGGCAAATTGGATAGCTTCATCCACCGCTTTTTGTAAGGCTAAAATATCAGCGATAGCTGTTTTGGCATCATTAGCATGAGCAGCCCAATCAATTTTTCCTCCTTCAATCATGAAAAAGAATCCATTAGGATTATCGAGAAGCTCAATGCCTTTTCGGGTAAAATCAGCTAAAGTAAGGTCATCTTGTTTTGCATCAATTGCATAGGGAAAGGCTTTTTCTTCATCTAAGGAAGGATTGATGGCTATAATTTTTTCCTGTCCTGGAGTCAAAGCGAGGATTTCATCCTTGCTGGTAACCACAGTAAATCCATTTTTTCTGGCGATGTCCAGGACATCAGGTTGATCCTTTTCTTTTCCTTGGGGCTGAAGAAAACCTCCTCCTCCAAAGTAATCAAAGTGACTCGTAGCCAGCTCACAGGCAATGTCATAATAGTTTTTGCGGGAGGATTGGTGGGCATAAAAACAAGCCGGGGTAGCATGGTCAATTGAAACACTCGAAACGATCCCAACTTTCATCCCTTTTTCTTTGGCCATTTCTGCCAAAGTGGTATACGTCACTGTTTTGGTGGGGTCCATATTTATCACTCCGTCGTTGGTTTTGTGACCGGTGGCTATGGCGGTTCCAGCCGATGCTGAGTCGGTGATGAAACCATCGGCGGCATAGGTGGTACAAAGTCCCAGGATTGGAAATTTGGTGAAATTTAGTTTTGAGATTGCTGGTTCGGATAGAGAACCTTGATTGACCGAGGTGTAGATTTCAGCAGCATTGATGGAAGCTAAACCCATTCCATCACCGATGAAGAAAAAGACATATCGAGCCGAAGGGATTTCGTCAGCACAAAGTCCCGAACTTACCAGGAACATGCTCCAGAAAAGCACCAGAATGAAAACTATTTGGATGGTAAACTTTGTTATTTTCATCTCATTAGAACCTCCTCATCTTGAATGATTTTCTATTTTTTATCAACTTTGTATTAAAGAAGTATGAATCGAATATTAAAGTTTTTTCATAATTTTTTAAAAAGTTCA